>JAJRUY010000172.1 GCA_024277555.1 Gammaproteobacteria bacterium
AGCAGCCAGACCCAGATGGACACAGGCTTTTTTCCCTTGGCTCGTGAGGCTCTGCTCTTGTAGTCCCTTCTGGGCATGGCTTTACATTGTCTCCGGTGCAGATACGCCGATCAGGTTGAGGCCGTTGCGCAGCACTTCGCGGGTGGCGAGAATCAGCTTGATGCGCGCATCCCGCAGCGCTTCGTCATTCACCAGAAACTGGTGGGCGTTGTAATAGGTGTGGAAATCGTTGGCCAGATCCCGCAGGTAGTTGGTGAGCTGGTGAGGTTCTTCGTTGAGCGCAGCGACTTCCACCACTTCCGGGTAGCGGGACAGGTTCTTGAGCAGCCTCAGTTCATGATCTTCGGTCAGGCGTTCGAGATGGCTCGTACCCGCCGTGGGTTCGATGGCGATGCCCTTCTCCGCCGCCTGGCGCAACACGGCGCAGATGCGCGCATGAGCGTACTGCACATAGTAAACGGGGTTGTCGCTGGACTGGGACTTGGCCAGATCCAGATCGAAATCCAGGTGTTGCTCGCATTTGCGCATCACATAGAAGAAGCGCGCCGCGTCCCGTCCCACCTCCTTGCGCAACTGGCGCAGGGTGACGAACTCGCCGGAGCGGGTGGACATGGCGAGCTTCTCGCCCCCCCGGTACAAGATGGCGAACTGCACCAGCAGCACGTCCAGCTTCGAGGCATCATCTCCCAAGGCGGTGAGGGCGGCTTTCACCCGGGGCACATACCCGTGGTGATCTGCACCCCAGATATCAATGACCCGGTCGAATCCCCGCTCCAGCTTGTCCATGTGGTAGGCGATATCCGAGGCAAAATAGGTGGGCTGACCGTTGTCGCGCACCACTACCCGGTCTTTTTCATCACCGAAGTCGGTGGAGCGGAACCAGAGCGCGCCCTTGTCTTCATACACATGGCCTGTCTGACGCAAACGCTCAATGGCCTTGTTCACTGCGCCGGATTCCATCAGGCTGCGTTCGGAGTACCATTCTTCATAGATGATGCCAAACTTCTCCAGGTCATCACGAATGTCGTCCAGAATGGTATTCAGCGCCAGTTCGAATACATAGCGGTAGCGGTTGTCTCCCAGCAGCCTCTTGCAGCGTTCGATGAGGGCATCAATGTGTTTTTCCTTGTCGCCGCCGGCGGGTTCATCGGCAGGGATGTCCCGGAATATTTCCTCGGTATTGTAGCGGTAGTCGTCGCCATGTTCGCGGTGCAAGGTGGCGGCGATGTCCCAAACGTAGTCGCCCTTGTATCCGTTGCTGGGAAAGTCCAGGCTCTCCCCCGCCAGTTCCAGATAGCGCAGCCAAACGGATGTCGCCAGGATGTTCATCTGTCGGCCTGCATCGTTGACATAGTATTCCCGATGCACCTCGAAGCCCACGGCCTGGAGCAGATCCGCCACTACCGCGCCATAGGCGGCTCCCCGGCCATGACCCACATGCAGGGGGCCGGTGGGGTTGGCGGAAACGAATTCCACCTGGACCTTTTTTCCCTTGCCTAGGTTGGAGCGGCCATACTCATGCGCCTGTTCGATGATCTGTGGGACAACCTCATGGTAGGCATCCATGGATAGATAAAAGTTAATAAAGCCCGGTCCGGCGATTTCCACTTTTTGCACCTGGGGGCTTTGTGGCAGGGCGGCAATGATCTTTTCCGCCAACTCCCTGGGCTTCATGCCTGCTGCCTTGACGTTGACCATGGCGGCATTGGTGGCAAAGTCGCCGTGAGAGGCATCCCGGGCGCGCTCCACCGCTGGTATTTTCAGTTCTCCGGTGGGCAATACGCCATCGCGCACCAGCTGATCCAGGGCCGTGGAGACAAGTTTCGCAATCTGTGATTTCATCAACAAATCCATGCGGTTAATCGTTCTATGTTTGCAGGCTAGCCGGGGTGTCCAGGCGGCCTTGGCGTAACCTGTCATGATAGCAGAAATCCGCTTGTCCCATCAGATGCAGGGGGCGGGACGAACATTTTTCCCCAATCCCGATTGTTGCAGGAAACAGGAATGAACTACTTGCCATATCTCATTGTTTTTGGCGTAGCGGCCTATTGGCTGCTGGTTACCGTCGTGGGCGTGCTTTCCGTGCGGAAGATGTGCAATCCCGATGCATTGCTGGAACCGGTAAACGAGCCGGAGCGGCTGGATGATCCCCAGGGTATTTCCGCCTGGGCCAGGGAACAGGGATTTGCCCTGGATGGCCAATTCGATTTTGACAGCATCATTGGCGGCGGCGGGATCAAGATGGCCGTGGAAGGCTGGTATTCCCCGGCGCGAAAGTGTTTTCTGATGCACTATCACGCTGCGGACAAGTCCTATTACGAGTTCATCAACGGGCTGGAAGGGGGATACGATCTTTCCAGCAGTGGTTCGGCGGATTCCCTGAGCTTGCCGTTCCCGCCGAAGGTGTTCACACAGGCTTTCGAGGGAATGCCTCTGGATGAGCTGCTGCAGGAACACGAAAAAGCCCTGGCGTTTTTCCGGCAGCGCTTTGGCGTGGAGTCGGTGACCCCTGATCAGCCTCTGCGAGACCTGTTGCTGCAGGCGGTCAAGGCGCAAATGGCCTATGTGCAAATCCAGCCCTTTTGGTATCTGAAGATCGCCTGGTGGCATCTGGTGCGGCGGCGCTTGCTGAAAAACAAGTCCGTGATCGAGCAAATCGAGAACCTGGATAGGGATCAGTAAAGATCCTGGGGATCCACATCCACCGACCAGCGCACCCGGCCTGCATCCGACAGGGTGGAAAGGGTCGGCACGAAATCCCCAAGAAATTGTTGCAGCAGATTTCGATTGGCGGCCTGCAGCAGCAGCTGCGAACGGTATCTGCCAGCGCGCTTCTGCATGGGAGCGGGCACCGGCCCCCATACCTGAACCTCTTTACCCGCCATTTGTTCTACCTGTGTCGCTGCCTGCTGCAGAAATGCTGTGGCGGTTTCGGCCTTGGTGGCGCTGGCGCGAATCAGGGTCTGGAAACTGTAGGGTGGCAGTTCTGCCTGGGTTCTTTCCCTGAGTGCCTCCCGGGCAAAGGCCGCATAACCCTCGTTCACCAGGGTTTGCAGCAGTGGATGATCGGGAAAGCGGGTTTGCATCAACACCTGCCCCGGGTGCTTGCCCCGTCCTGCCCGCCCTGCAACCTGGATGACGAGCTGGGCGGTGCGTTCGGCGGCGCGAAAATCAGCACCGAACAATCCGCCATCCACATCCACCATGGCTACCAGGGCGACACCGGGGAAGTGGTGGCCTTTGGCCAGCATCTGGGTGCCTACCAGCAGACTGGCGCGCCCGTCCCGCGCCTGGGCAAGCAGTTGATCCAGGCTGCCCTTGGTGCTGGTGGCATCCCGGTCGATGCGTACCAGCGGATGCTCGGGAAAATGTTGCTGCAGTACCTGTTCTAGCTGTTCCGTGCCCTGCCCCAGGGGGTGCAGTTCGGGAGAGCCGCAGGACGGGCAATGCTGCGGCAGGGGGCGTTCATTTCCGCAATGGTGACAAGCCAGCTTTCCCTGGCGGCGGTGCATGGTCTGGCGGGCATCGCAGCGCGGACAGTCTGACAGCCAGCCACAGCTGTAGCAGGTGAGTACAGGGGCATAGCCGCGCCGGTTGAGAAACACCATGGCTTGCCTGCCCCGGGACAAAACTTCTTCCAGCGCCTGCAGCAGTGCTGGTGACAGTCCGCCTTGCAGGCGCTGGTTGCGTATGTCCAGCAACTGCATCCGGGGGCTTTGCGCCGTTCCTGCGCGGCGGGTGAGCCGGAGCCAGCTGTAGCGGCCGTCCATGGCATTTTTCAGGCTTTCCAGTGATGGCGTGGCGGAACCGAGTACCACCGGGCAGCCTGCCCGCTGCGCCCGCACCAGGGCCATGTCTCTGGCGGAGTAGCGAAAACCTTCCTGCTGTTTGTAGGAGCTGTCATGTTCTTCATCCACCAGCACCAGGCCCAGATCCGGAATCGGGGCAAGCACGGCAGAACGGGTGCCGAGGATAACCCGCGCCTGGCCCTTGCACGCCATCTGCCAGGCTTGCTCCCTTTCGCCGTCACTCCTGCCCGAATGCAACACCGCCATGGGGCCGGGCAGGCGTTTTTCCAGGCGGCGGATGAGTTGTGGGGTGAGGGAGATTTCCGGTACCAGAAACAATACGTTGCGCCCCTGCCCCAGTACCTGCTGGGCAAGGCGCAGATAGACTTCGGTCTTGCCGCTGCCAGTGATGCCGTCGAGGAGAAAGGCATGATACTGCTCGAGCCGGGAAGAAACGGCGGTGACGGCCTGCGCCTGCTCTGCCTCCAGCGCAAACTGTGGTTGCTGCAACGGTGTTGCCGAAGCATCATCCGCCATGTTCAGGGTGACCATGCTCTTGCTGCACAGTGCGCGTACCACGCCATGCACCTTGTCGAAGCGGTGGCGCAGTTCGCTCATGCTGGCACTGCCGCCCTGGGTGTGAAGCCAGTCCAGCAATTGCCACTGGCGGGGCGCCCTGCGCTTCAGGGTGGCGAGGGTTTCTGCATCCACGTTGCAAATCCGGATTCTGTCGGGGCGCGGAACCAGGGGCGGCTTGCCCTTGCGCAGGCGCACCGGCAGGGCAGACAGCAATACCTCTCCCGGTGGGTGCTGGTAGTAGTCTGCAACCCAGCACAAAAAGGCCAGGTGCTCCTGGCTCAACAGCGGTGTCTGATCCAGGATCGTGCGGGCGGGCCGTAGCTTGCGCCTGGCGACCGAAGTCTGGTCGCTCAGGCTGACCAATATACCGCAACGCTCAGTATGGCCAAAGGGCACCAGCAGCCGCTGCCCCGGCGTCAGCCTCTCTACCGGCACATTTCCGGGCGGCAGGTAGTCAAACAGGCCGTATACCGGAGCCGGCAGGGCGATATGGAGAATATTGCTCATGAATTCACAGGTCGGGGCATTCTTTCAAAGGGACGGGTGAACACCCGGCAACGGCAATGCTCCTGCCAGATATTTCATGCTGGTTGATAATCCATACACCACTCCGTATCATCCTGTCATGTCCCAGCCGGAGCCAAATTCCATCATGTTCACCCCTGCATATTCCACCAGATTGTTTGTCGTGTTCATTCTAGCATTGCTGGTGGCTGGCTGTTCCTCCACCAAACTTGCCGAAAGCTGGGAAGCTCCGGAAATCAATGAGCCCCCGGCAACGAAAATTTTGCTGGTCGCCATGATCAAGGATCCGGTAACCCGCCGTTTCTTTGAGGAACATTTTGTGGCTGAGGCCAGAAACAAGGGCGTGGAAGTAATCCCCAGCTCGGCATACATACCACATGCTACGGATCATGATGAAAAAGAGGAAATTATTCAGGTGGTCAGGGACACCGGGGCGGAAGGCGTTTTGATTGCCCAGCTCAAGGGCATAGAAAAAAAGCACAGGTTTGTTCCCGGCCGTCTGGACTGGTTTCCCGAAGCCCATGACGATGCATCCTTCTATGATTACTACTATCAGAACTATCGCGCCATCTACCGCCCCGGTTATGTAGGCGTGGATAATTACTTCAATATGCAGTTTCGCTATTTTTCCACCCGCTCGGAAAAAATGCTGTGGGCGGGGAATTCGGTAACCAGGAACCCCCGCTCTGTCGTCGGCATTATCAAGCAGATCGCTGATGAGGTGATCGGCGACCTCAAGGGGGCGAATCTGCTGGAAGGAGGCGGGTTCCTCTGAGCATCTGGCAGCACATCGCCAGCCATATCAGCGAGGAGACCGGCACAGACTTCTGTCCCCGTGAGCCTCGCAGTCTCGGTGGCGGCTGCATCAATACCGCCGTACAGCTGAGTGATCAGAATCAGCGCTGGTTCGTAAAACTCAACCAGGCGGCGCGCCTGCCCATGTTCGAGGCAGAAGCGCTGGGCTTGCAGGATCTGGTGGGGGCGAAGGCCATTCGCGTTCCCCTGCCCCTTTGCACCGGAACTGCCGGCGAACAAAGCTATATCGTCATGGAATACATCAACCTGGGAGCGGGCTCCGGGGACGCTGCCGCCAGGGCCGGCGAGCAGCTGGCGCAACTGCACCGGCAACAAGCGGAGGCCTTTGGTTGGCGGCGCAGCAACACCATTGGTTCTACTCATCAGCCCAATGATTGGTGTTCAGACTGGATCCGGTTCTGGCAGGAACAGCGCCTGGGCTTCCAGCTTGCTGAAGCGGCACGCAATGGCTTGGGTAACCACCTGCAACAGCTGGGGGAAAAATTGCTGGCAGACTGCCCGTCCCTGCTGGATCACCAGCCGCAGCCTTCCCTGCTTCATGGCGATCTGTGGGGAGGAAATCTGGGATATGACGAAGTAGGCCGGGCAGTGATCTATGACCCGGCTACCTACCATGGCGACCGGGAAGCAGAGATTGCCATGACCGAACTGTTTGGCGGTTTCGGCATGGACTTTTACGCCGCCTACAACAATGCCTGGCCCCTGGATTCCGGTTACGC
>JAJRUY010000173.1 GCA_024277555.1 Gammaproteobacteria bacterium
CACTCGACGAAACCCCTGCTGGAACAAACAGATTTTCCCACCCTGCGCCGCCGGTCACTCAAGACCCTGCAACTCAACCTGGGATACCGCTGCAACCAAAGCTGCCTGCACTGCCATGTCAATGCGAGTCCCAGTCGCAAGGAGGAAATGTCGCGTCAGACCATGGATATGGCTCTGGACTATTTGCACATCCACAAAATCTCCAACCTTGACCTGACCGGCGGCGCCCCCGAACTCAACCCTCATTTTCGTTATCTGGTCACACAGGCGCGCAAGCTGGGTATACACGTCATCGACCGCTGCAACCTGACCATACTCAGTGAGCCTGGGCAGGAAACCCTGGCCGATTTTCTGGCACAACATGAAGTGGAAATCGTTGCCTCCCTGCCCTGCTATGTTCAGGAAAACCTGGAAGCCCAACGAGGGAAAGGCGTTTATTCAAGGAGCATGACGGGACTGGGAAAACTCAATGCCAAAGGGTATGGAAGATCAGACGGAAGACTGGTGCTGAATCTGGTGTACAACCCGGTTGACGGCTCCTTGTCTCCCCCACAGGAGCAACTGCAAGAGGATTACAGGAAACGGCTCGGTGCACAGGGTATTTTTTTCAATCAACTGTTTACCATCACCAATATGCCCATCAAGAGATTCGGCAGCACCCTGGTGTCGAAAGGAAAATTTCATGCCTACATGGAACTGCTGAAAAGCGCACATCAACCACAGAATCTTGACAATGTAATGTGCCGCTCACTTGTCAGCATCGACTGGCAGGGTCAGGCTTATGACTGCGACTTCAACCAGATGCTCGACATGCCCATGCCCCTGCAAAACCAGGTACAGCCCGGGCTGCAAGATCTGATGAACAGGGATCTATGCGGAAACATGATCGCAGTAGCGGATCATTGCTATGGCTGCACTGCGGGACAAGGCAGCAGTTGCGGCGGGGCGCTCAATGAGATCTGAGCACCAGACTTCCATTTCCATCATCATTCCCACGCTCAATGAGGCCAGCCATATCCGGCAGACACTGGAGCCACTACAGGCAATGCGCAAACGCGGACATGAAATTCTCCTGGTGGACGGGGGCAGCAACGACAAAACCGTCGATACAGCTACCCCCATGGTCGACAGGATCTTGCACTGCGAAGCCGGTCGAGCATACCAAATGAATGCAGGCGCCTGCCAGGCCCAGGGCAGCATCTTCTGGTTCCTGCATGGAGACACTCTGGTTCAGCCCGACATGGACAAGAAGCTGATCGCAGCATTGTCCGCTTCAAAAAACCCTTGGGGGCGCTTTGACATATTGCTATCCGGAGATCACTACGGCTTGCGTATCATCGAAACAATGATGAACTGGCGCTCACGCCTGACCGGCATCTCCACTGGGGACCAGGGTATTTTTGTTCACCGAAACCTGTTTCAACAGGTCGGTGGTTTTCCCTCCATTCCACTCATGGAGGACATTGCAATCAGCACCTGTCTGAAAAAAACCTCCGGCAGGCCTGTTTGCCTTCGCAGCAAGCTGCTTACATCGAGCCGCCGCTGGGAATCCCAAGGCGTATTGCGCACCACTGTACTCATGTGGCGACTGCGCCTTGCCTATGCACTGGGCGCCAATCCCGCTAATTTGGCAAAATACTATCGATGAGCAATGGCTGCATCATTGTATTTGCCAGAGCACCGGTTCCTGGATCAGCAAAAACCCGCCTGATCCCGGCACTGGGAAAGCATGGCGCTGCCCGGCTGCACGCCATCCTGGTCGAGCGCACCCTGTCCCGGGTATGCGAGGCCTCAGCCACAAATGCAATGCTTTGGGGCACACCATCCATACAGCACCCCTTCTTTCAGCATTGCAGCAGCCGGTACGACCTGAGTCTGCATGAGCAAAGAGGGGACAAGCTTGGCGCCCGCATGCATCACGCATTTTCATCTGTATTGCATCACAGCCCCTGGGCGATTCTTCTGGGTACGGATTGCCCAAATCTGAGCACAGACGATCTCGCCCAGGCCATCCGCAGCATGCAAGGAGGAGCCGACGCGGTAGTTGGGCCAGCTTTCGATGGTGGCTATTATTTGCTTGGCTTGCGCAAACCCGCAGCAACACTGTTCAAAAACATGCCCTGGGGAACCGCCGATGTATGGGATCTTACCCGGCAACGGCTACACCGCCTCGGCTGGGAATATGCAACCCTTCCCCGGCAGCATGACCTGGACAGGCCGGAAGACCTCGAACGCTTTGACAACCTGCCGGCATGGGTCAGAGGATGATATCAGGCAGGCCGGGATTCCCTTGACCACCATCACTTTGCCGCGACTGACAGCACCGCACCGGGCTCCACAGACAGAATCGCACCGGCCTGGATCGCCACGGAATAGGCCAAAGCGGCATTTCCACTGCACACCGGGATTCAATGGCACCGATATCCCAACCCGCCCCCTGGAGCCGAATATTTCCATTGTTATCCCTACTGATATCCATGCCATACAGATTCTGGTAGATCTGATACACATCACTCTCGGTATTGCCATCAATTGCCGGAGAGCCGCTTTGGAGTAACAAGTTATTGTTTGCACTATCGACAGGACAGGAAAGGCATCACATTTTGTCTTTCGTGATTGCCAAGCCCCTCCCCAAACGCCTTGTCGGTCAAATTTTGGCGCGCTTCAATCGCAACGCATTTACGATAACGGATACGGAACTGAAGCTCATGGCAGCAGCTGCGATGATGGGTGACAGCAGCAGCCCGAAGACCGGATACAGCACACCCGCCGCTACCGGCACGCCCAAGGAGTTGTAGACAAATGCGAAAAACAGGTTTTGGCGAATGTTGCGCATGGTATGGCGGCTCAGGCGTCTGGCTCGAACAATACCACGCAAATCACCCTTTACCAGGGTAACGCCAGCACTTTCCATGGCGACATCCGTGCCTGTTCCCATGGCAATACCGACATGGGATTGGGCCAGTGCCGGCGCATCATTGATTCCGTCTCCTGCCATCGCAACAATATGTCCTTCCGCCTGCAGCTTCTTGACAATCTCGGCCTTCTGATCCGGCATGACTTCCGCCTCGACACGATCAATATTCAGTTTCCTGGCAACCGACCGGGCCGTGGTGCTGTTGTCGCCTGTGAGCATCACCACTTTCACGCCCTCCGCATGCAAGTCACGAATCGCCTCTTGCGTGGTTTCCTTTATGGGATCAGCCACACTGACAAGCCCGGCAGCCTTTCCGTCAATGGCAACATACATAACCGTCTGCCCGTCGGAACGGCCGGCTTCAGCAACTTCCAGCAGAGGTGCAACGTCTACAGACAGCCCTTCCATCAGCTTGCGGTTACCCAGTGCGACAGATCGCCCTTCGGCAATACCCTTTACGCCCTGGCCGGTAACGGAATCAAATTCAGCTATTGAAAACAGCTTGATACCCTGCTCCTCAGCACCATGCACAATCGCTTCCGCCAGGGGGTGTTCACTGGCACGCTCCAGGCTGGCCGCCAGGCGCAGCACTTCCTTTTCATCCAGTCCTTCCACCACCCGAACGGAAACCAGCTGCGGCTTTCCCTGCGTAAGCGTGCCGGTCTTGTCCACCACCAGGGTGTCAACCTTTTCCAGAACCTCCAGTGCTTCTGCATTTTTTATCAGCACTCCCATACTAGCGCCTTTTCCAGTGCCTACCATGATGGACATGGGGGTGGCCAGCCCCAGCGCGCAGGGGCAGGCAATAATCAACACCGCCACCGCATTGATCACCGCATGGGCCAGCCGGGGCTCCGGCCCCCAGAACCCCCAGACTATCAGAGTCAATACCGCAATCAACACCACCGCCGGCACGAAATACCCCGCTACCACATCAGCCAGTTTCTGGATCGGCGCCCGCGAGCGCTGTGCCTCGCTTACCATCCTCACAATCTGTGACAGCAGGGTATCGGCTCCTACCTTCTCTGCCCGCATCAGCAAGCTGCCGGTACTGTTCACGGTAGCCCCGATCAGATTGTCTCCTGCTGTTTTCTCCACAGGCACGGGTTCCCCTGTAACCATGGATTCATCCACTGAGCTGCTTCCTTCCGTCACCACACCATCAACCGGAATTTTCTCACCAGGCCTGACCCGCAAGATATCGCCAGGCATTACCTCTGCCATGGGAATATCTTCCTCTGTTCCGTCGGGGTTCACGCGGCGGGCGCTATTGGGAGCAAGACCCAGCAGCATCTTGATTGCGGCATTGGTATTGCTGCGCGCACGCAGTTCCAGTACCTGGCCCAGCAACACCAGTGTGGTGATGACGGCTGCCGCTTCGAAATAGACAGGCACCGTGCCGCCTTCCCGCTGCATGGCGGGAGGAAAGATGGCCGGGAACAGCAAGGCAATCACACTGTAGGACCAGGCCATGCCAACACCAAGCCCTATGAGGGTAAACATGTTGAGGTTACGGGTGCGTACCGACTGCCAGCCGCGAACAAAAAAGGGCCATCCGCCCCACAACACCACGGGGGTGGCAAGCAGAAACTCAATCCATTGCACGGTCGCCATATCCGTTCCGGCAGGCAGCAGACCCGGCGCCAGATCAGCAATCATGGCCAGTACAAACACCGGGAAAGCAAGCAGCGCAGATACCCAAAAACGCCGACTCATATCCTTGAGTTCCGCATTCTCTTCTTCCACCGTCACATTCCGTGGCTCCAGCGCCATGCCGCACTTCGGGCAATTGCCTGGATGATCCTGAACGATATCCGGATGCATGGGGCAGGTATATTCCGTGCGGGTGGCTGCCACCGGCGCTTGAACAGGCTCCAGCGCCATGCCACATTTCGGGCAGGAGCCCGGAGAATCCCGGTGAATTTCCGGGTGCATGGGACAGGTATAGTCTGCAGCCGCAGCAACATGCTCTTTCCCTGCTTCCGGCCGCATGGCATGGTGATTACATGCTCCGTCACGCCCATCTTCATCGCCGGCGAGCTCCCTGGCGCAATGCGCATCCTTGCGCCTGTACTGTGCAGGAGCAGCCTCGAATTTCTTCTCACAACGAGCACTGCAAAAATAGTATTTCACGCCCGCATGATCGTATCGATACTCGCTTTTGTTTGAAACCTCCATGCCGCAAACAGGATCGATTTCTTTCCTGATTTTGTTGTTCCTTGCCGAATTTCCCATGTGAGCCTCCTCAGCCTGCTTGCCATGCAATGGATGATGCTACCAAGATAAAGGGCACCTCGAAAAACCATCATTCCGGCGGAAGCCAGAATCCATAACTTGCTCATTTATATGGACCCCGGCTTTCGCCGGGGTGACGAAAAACGAATTATTCGAGGTTCCCTAAACAATATTTGCAGGTTCCGTGCCACCAAGCGCTGCAAACGCGATCTATTGCGGATTCAAAGGCTTGCAAAGAGCATCAGATTTACAGGGGAAGAAACACCCGGACTCATGCACAACGAAGCGATGAATTATTCAACGCTTCGTTGTATTGGCAGACATCAGTCCATTGGCCTATTCACCACCAAGGCTGTCCCTGACCCGCTCCAGCTTGGCCCGCACCTGTCCCGCCAGTTCTGCAACTTCCGGCTGATCCACCAGCGTAAGCACTGCGGCAGGATCCATGAAAGAAACGACAATGCCGCCATCCTCCTCTTCTCTTACCACGACATTGCAAGGCAAAAGCAACCCGATCTCCGGCTCGGCCTGCAAGGCCTGGTGCGCCAGGGGTGGATTGCAGGCGCCCAGAATACGGTAGGGGCGATAATCCACACCCAGCTTGGCTTTCAGGGTGGACTGGATGTCAATTTCGGTAAGCACGCCAAAACCTTCTGTTTTCAGCGCCTCAATCACCTTTTGCTCCACTTCTGCGAAATCACCCTGCACACGGGTAGAAAAATAATACATATTGCCTTCCTCTGTTATTTGGCCTTATTGGCCCTCTGATTGATTTGATTCCAGGTTGTATAGATCTTGTCTGACCAGTGCGACTGCACCCAGGCAAGGATATCGTTGATCTGATCTGCTGTCAGTTTTTCCTTGAATGCTGGCATGCTGCCACCCATGGGAATGCCGCCATTGCGAATTACCTGCCGCAACATCGGCAAGGGATGATGCCAGGTATGGGCGCTGCCATTCAATGGGGGTGGCGGCAACTTGCCTTCGGCATCCAGTTTTTTCCAGTCCGGGCTGCCGGAGGCATCTTCTTTGTGGCAGCTGGCACAATGCTGCTGGAACAACCCTCCACCCCTGGCCACCTGCTGATCTGAATACCAACGCTTTGCCACCTCTGAAGCTGTATGTGTAACAACAGCCGGACTTCCCGCAGAAACCGATTTTTCTGTTTCTCCATTTTCAGCACAGGCACTCACAGCCAGCAACAGCGGGATGAGCAATAACAAGGCAATTCTTTTCTTCTGCATAAAGCATGTTCTCCATCTACTTTTCATTACAGGGCAGTCGAACAATTTGGCTTTCGTCACACCGGCGAAAGCCAGAGTCCAGACAAATCAATAGGTTGTGGATACCGGCCTGCGCCGGTATGACAATTATTCGAGGCACCCTTAACACGGCATATATTGGTGCCGGGTTAATAATCCGCATATTTCATCGGAATGACAATTATCAGAGGCGCCCTACACATCTTCTTCACAGCGTTTTTTTGTGCGAATGCGATAAACAGACGACACCGGAAGAATAGCCACCAGCCCATCACCTTCCAGTCCAGTATGCGCAACATCCATGATCTTTTCAGCAATCTGTTCCGCCATGGATTCTGCAATGAATACTTCAATACGAACGTGGCTGACCATCCAGTCATTGCGATAGAAATCCGCATAGTCTCCATAGCCTTTTACATGACTGATACTCATGCCCGGCGCGCCTTCTTCGTGCAGCAGGTCTTCTATGGCCGAAACCGCTGTCGACCGCACAATTGCGATAATTTTTGCAAAACTCATATCAAGCCTCCTTGTGCCTGGTTAACTGGCTGTTTGCTTCCTTGGGAACACCCCGCAGTTTCCAGATCAGGAACACAGCAGGCAACACAATCAGGGTCAACAAGGTTGCACTTACCATGCCGCCGATCATGGGGGCTGCGATGCGGCGCATCACTTCCGAACCCGTGCCACTGCCCAGCATGATGGGCAGCAGCCCGGCGATAATGGCCGCCACTGTCATGATGATAGGGCGAACCCGCAGCAACGAACCTTCGATCACGGCATCCCGAACATCCTCCCGGGTAATATTTCTGCCCTGGTGTGCAGCCTGATCCACAATGCGCCTCAATGCCTGGTTCAGGTACACCAGCATCACCACGCCAATCTCCACTGACACCCCGGACAGCGCAATAAAGCCTACGCCAACGGCAACAGACATGTTGTAGTCGAGAAGATACAGCAGCCAGATTCCCCCGACCAATGCCAGCGGCAAGGTTCCCAGAATAATCAGGACTTCAGTAAAATTGCGGAAGTTCAGATACAGTAGCAGCACGATAATCACCAGAGTGACAGGCACCACCGTGCTGAGCTTTTCCTTTGCCCGCATCATGTATTCATACTGCCCGGACCAGGAAATCGAATACCCGGGCGGCAGTTTCAGCTGCTCGGCAACGGCGCGTTGCGCATCCACCACATAGGATCCCAAATCACGCCCCTGAATATCGATGTAGGTCCAGCCATTGAGCCGGGCATTCTCGGTCTTGATCATCCCGGGGCCAGATTCCACCCGAACATCCGCAACCTCTGCCAACGGAATATGTGCCCCTGCCGGCGTGACTATGGGCAGATTACGGATTTTCTCCAGGGAATTGCGCACTTCCCGGGGATACCGCACATTTACAGGATAGCGTTCCAGCCCTTCCACGGTTTGCGTTACCCGCATTCCCCCCAGGGCGGTGCGTACTACCTCTTGTACATCCGCGATATTCAGACCGAAGCGGGCGGCTGCCTGGCGATCAATATCCACCATAAGATATCGGCCACCAGCCACGCGCTCTGAATAAACAGAGACCGTACCCGGCACTTGCTGAATCACTTCCTCAAGCTGCCTGCCCACTTTCTGGATAACCTCAAGATCCGGGCCTGCTATCTTGACGCCAACTGGTGTCTTGATGCCGGTAGCCAGCATATCGATACGGTTCTTGATCGGCATTACCCAGGCATTGGTCAACCCGGGAAACTGCACCAGCGCATCCAGTTCTTTTTTCAGCTTGTCCATGGTCATGCCGGGACGCCACTGGTCACGGGGTTTGAGCTGGATGGTGGTTTCAATCATGGTCAGGGGCGCAGGATCCGTCGCAGAGTCCGCCCGGCCGATTTTCCCGAACACCCTTTCCACCTCCGGAACAGTTTTTATCAGCTTGTCGGTTTGCTGCAAAAGCTGTTGCGCCTTGCCGATGGAAATCGCCGGAAAGGTGCTGGGCATATACAGCAAATCTCCTTCGTCCAGATCCGGCATGAATTCACTGCCAATCTTGTCCAGTGGCCAAAATCCCACCACAACCAGCAGCAAGGTAATCACTACCAGGATACGGGGCGCTTTCAGCACCAGGCGAATAACCGGCCTGTAAACAGCAATGAGCAGGCGGTTTGCCGGGTTTTTCTTTTCAGAAATGATCCTGCCGCGGATAAAGTAACCCATAAGCACAGGCACCAGGGTAATGGACAGGCCCGCCGCTGCCGCCATGGCAAAGGTCTTGGTGTAGGCCAGTGGTGCAAACAGCTTCCCTTCCTGGGCTTCCAGGGCAAACACCGGCAAAAAGCTCAGGGTGATAATCAGCAGGGAGAAAAATAATGGCGGCCCCACCTCGGTTGCCGCCTTGGACACAATGACCCAGCGGTTTTCATCCGTCAGCGGGGTCTTCTCAATATGCTTGTGCATATTTTCAATCATCACGATAGCCGCATCCACCATGGCGCCGATGGCAATGGCAATGCCGCCCAGAGACATAATGTTGGCATTGATGCCCATGCGCTCCATAACGATAAACGCCACCAGAATCCCCACGGGCAAGGACAGGATCACTACCAGCGCCGAGCGCAGGTGAAACAGGAACACTACACACACCAGTGCTACCACCAGAAACTCTTCCAGCAGTTTGCCATTAAGCGTTTCCACCGCACGATTAATCAGGCCGGAACGGTCATAGGTTGGAACCACTTCCACCCCTTCAGGCAATCCACGGGAAAGCTCTTCCAGCTTCTTCTTGACGTTGGCGATCACGC
The DNA here is from genome assembly GCA_024277555.1 of Gammaproteobacteria bacterium. Classification (GTDB taxonomy): domain Bacteria; phylum Pseudomonadota; class Gammaproteobacteria; order Chromatiales; family Chromatiaceae; genus Thiolapillus. Next base: position 9,199 of record JAJRUY010000173.1, read on the forward strand.
TCAGGGCATTTTCACCAAAACGCATGATGACAACTCCACCAACCACCTCGCCCTCTCCATCCAGCTCGGCAATACCACGGCGCATTTGTGGTCCCAGGCGGACTTGCGCCACATCCTTGATGGTAATGGGAACACCCATACTGCTCAGCCCCAGGGGAATTTCCCGCAAATCCTCAATGCTGTCGATATAGCCGGTAGCACGAATCATATATTCTGCTTCACCCATCTCGATGACAGAGCCGCCGGATTCCTGGTTGCCCCTCTGTATGGCTTTGCGGAGCTGGGAAAGATTCAGGCCATAGGCGCGCAAACTGTCAGGATCCACCACCACCTGATACTGCTTGACCATGCCCCCGATAGTGGCCACTTCGGAAACCCCGGGGACGGTTTGCAACTCGAATTTCAGATACCAGTCCTGGAGGCTGCGCAACTGCGCCAGATCGTGATTGTTGTTCCGGTCCACCAGCGCGTATTCGAAAACCCAGCCCACGCCAGTGGCGTCGGGACCCAGTTCTGGCCTGGCATCTGGAGGCAGTTTGCTGGCGGCCTGGCTCAGGTATTCAAGCACCCTCGACCTTGCCCAGTACGGATCTGTTCCATCCTCGAAAATCACATACACATAGGAATCACCAAAAAAGGAATAGCCGCGCACATTGGTTGCCTTGGGCACAGACAGCATGGCGGTGGTGAGTGGATAGGTCACCTGATCCTCCACCACCTGTGGCGCCTGTCCGGGAAAGCTGGTCTTGATGATGACCTGTACATCAGACAGGTCTGGAATCGCATCCAGAGGCGTATTTTTTATGGCGTACAATCCCCAGCCCGTAATAATGAATGTAAGCAACAGCACCATGAAGCGATTGCGCAACGACCAGTCGATAATTGCCGGGATCATGGCTGCAGCTCCTGCTTTCCTGGCCGTATGCTTACAATCACGAAAGCCCTGCCGCGCTGTTCAAGATCAAAAGCAATGTTGTCGCCAACCTTCAAATCCCGCATATCAGCATCGACAGGAAACATCATTTCCATCTCGGGCCAACCCAGTTCAGGAATGGGAGCATGGCGCAGCTCCATTTCCTTCTGTTCTACATTGATGGCAAGAACAAGCCCGTGACCTTTTGCCTGCACTGGCGCTTCGGGCGCTTCTTCAACACTCTCACTCACATCGCTCATGCGCATGAAGCTGGCCTTCAGGCTGGCTTCTGAATCAATCAAAAACTGGCCGGACACCACCACCTTTTCATCTATCTTCAGGCCTTCGAGGATTTCTATGCGTTCACCACTTTCAATCCCCGCCACAACTTCCCTGGCATCAAACTTTCCCGTACCCACTTCTACAATCACGCGGTCCTTGCCTCCGGTGCGGATCAGCGCTTCCATGGGAATGGAGATCGCGTTCTCCCGGGGGCTGGCATGCAGCTTTACCTGTGCATACATGTTGGGCTTGAGGGATTCACCAGGATTGTCAAAACGCAGCCTTACCGAAAGCGTGCGGGTTTTCTTGTTCAGGCTGGGGTAGATATATTC
>JAJRUY010000174.1 GCA_024277555.1 Gammaproteobacteria bacterium
CGATATTTCTTCACTCATCAATAGCTTGGGCTATTGATTCGATCAGAAATTCGCCTCTGAACAACAATCTCGGCACAATCATCGGACTTCCAGGTGAAACATCCGGGTTAAGAGACGGGAATGCCCTCCCATCCACTTCCCGCATAAAATTTTCCAGAGAACTCATGAAGGTGGCATCACGGCTGATGTGGAAACGGCGCCAGGCAAAGCGGTAATGCTGCTGGTTTTTGTATTTGCGCTGCATGCATAGCTGAAATACAGATTCTGCATCCAGTAGGGAACCTCGAATAATTCGTTTTTCGTCACCCCGGCGAAAGCCGGGGTCTATATAAATCAGCAAGTTATGGATTCCGGCTTCCGCCGGAATGACGATTTTTCGAGGCGCCCAGTAGATGTACACCGGCGTGCTCGCCGTGATCCAGTATGTCCACCAGGGTGGTGATCTCGTCGCTGGTCCACAACAGGGGGCGGTTGTGACCGGGCAGGCGTATTCCCAGCGCAACGTGAGAAAAAGGCGTATCGTCGATGTCCTCAATAACCTCGCTTTCCAGCCCCGGCCCGTGAAAAAGAAACACATCACCGCAATGGATGGAGTTGCTGATTTCTGCAAAAGTAGTCATTACTTGATTTTTTCCGATATGTATTTTGGTAGTATCCATGGTGAACAAATACATTGGTTTTGAAGTTGAATCCGTGGGTTCAGAAGGGATCAAGCGCTTGTGCAAAGCGCCCCGGTGGGCTCGCGGATTCAGGTTTGAAGGCCAGTCTATCAGCTTGAACCTGGAGTGAGGAGTGTAATTGAACCGTCTATCTGGCTGGCTGCTGCTCTTTCTGTTGCTTTGGGTGCAGGTTTCATCTGCCGGCAATCAGCAGCTGCCGCTTTCCTATGCCGTCGCCAATGAACCATTCCATCCGGGTCAGGCGGCTGATCTGGTTTTCCGTGCTTATGAGCCGAAAACCCGATTGCCATTTGCAGACCACCAGTATGGCGTGGTTCTGCGAATCCAGCTCCCGCCTTCGCCAGAGCAATTGGCGGAATACAATCTGGTTCTTCGCCCCAAGTATCTGCTTGAAGTCACCAGTTGGTTCAAACTGGCCAATGACCCGCAATGGCATAGCGAGAAACGAGGCCGCCTGCTCGCCAACCAGCCTTCCTATTATTCTACGCAGGATATCGTATACGAACTGAGCGGGCAGCTGGATCACTCCCAGCCCGTCTACCTGGTTGTCAGGGACAAAGGGTTATCAAAGCCTTTGAATGTGACCCTGGTAAAGCGACAGGAGTATCTGCTGGATGATGTTGCCTATTCCCGCAATACCATTGCCTTGTATGCCGTCATCCTGGTGCTGGCCCTCATCAATTTGATCTTTTACGCGTTTATCCGGGAGAAACCGTTTCTGCTGTACAGCATTTACATGACGCTGGCATTGCATGCGCTGCTGTGGCAGGAGGGGTGGATCGGCAAAATCTTCTATTTACCGGATTCAATCTCGGTGGATCGTTCCCTGCATTTTTTCAGCATGCTGCCCATCGTGTTTTTCTACTGGTTTTACCGGGCGTATCTGGGATTGGACAGAAAGGTTCCGGGTGGAAAAATTCTTCTTGGCTTCCAGTTTGGCTTCATTGCGATCATTTCCCTGATGCTGCTGGACAGTTTCTGGTCGGGTATGCATATCCGGCATCTCTGGGTTGACTTGTTCAATGGCTTTCTGGCGCTGGGCGCTGTAAGCATCTTTATATTGACGTTGCGTTACTGGATTCAGGGACACAGGCTGGCGGGTTACCTGTTCGTTGCAAATTTCCTGCTTATTGGCGCAACCCTGATCAGAATTGCCTATGCTTTCAACTTTGTCGTGGAAAATGCCTACTGGCAAACCCATGCTTTTGAAATAGCACTGGCGATTGATGCCATCCTTTTGTCTCTGGCCCTGGCTGACCGCACATTAAGCATCAAAAGGGAGCGGGATCAGGCCAAGGTGGATCTGGTGCGGGTGGATACCGCCTATCAACGCGAGCAGTTGTTGGCGGCCTTTGTGCGCAAGTTGCAGATCAGGGTGGCTGATGATGGTCATTCTGATGTATCCAAAGCCATGGACAGTCTCCTGTTCGATAGCATCAACCGCATTTTGCCTGTGGCAGAGGTGATGGTGCTGACCGGGCATGATGGGAATGCCCGCTATCGCTGTCTAGGGGGAAACAGGATTCTGGGGAAATTGTTTACCCAAGTCCTTGAAAAACAGTTACCGCAACTGATGAAAGATTGCCGCAGCGGGTTGATTAGTCACAGGAGTATCCCGGGGTTTCCCGATACGCGGGAGCGTTATCAATGCCTGCTGATACCAGTCAAAAATCGGGAAGAAACAAATTATTGCCTGTTACTGCTCATTCCGAAGCAGCAGTACCTGGACAAGGATTTGATTTCTGGTTTGCGTGAGTTCATAGAAAAAGCGGTACATGCATTGATGGATGCGGAAAATGTGGAGCAAATACGTCATTCCGCACGCCATGACAACCTGACGGGGGTGCTCAATCGTGCCTCCATGGAAGCTCATATTTCCCGGTCGCTGGTGCAATGCCATAAAGAAGGGAAAGAGTTGGCGCTGGCCTTTGTGGATATAGACTATTTCAAAAAACTGAATGACACCATGGGCCATGACTTTGGTGATGACTGTCTGAAGCTGTTATGCAACTCAATGCAACAGGTATTGCCAAAAAACGGATTTATCGGTCGTTTTGGCGGGGATGAATTTCTGATGCTGCTTCCCGGTCTGAACTACCGGCATGCGCAGCAATTTCTGGAAAAACTGAATCCGTTGTTGGCGTCAGCATCAAAAAGTGGAACCTGCGCCTTATCGGTGAGCATAGGGATTGCTGAATGTCTGTCGGGGCAGAGAATGTCCATGGCAGAGTTGTTCAAGCAGGCGGATATGTCTTTATATGCCGCCAAGGCGGCGGGCAGAGCATGTATTGGTCCGAGGGTGGCAAACGCAAAGACCGGCGAATAGCCGGCCCTTGTCTGGAGAAGATCTTTATTCAGATTGGTCTTACATGGCCTTGATATGGGCATTCAGCCGGCTCTTGTGGCGGGCAGCCTTGTTCTTGTGGATGAGGCCCTTGCTGACGGCATTGTCGAGAACAGGCACTGCTGCCTTGTACGCAGCACTGGCGGTTTCCTTGTCGCCGGCTTCAATGGCGTAAACAATTTTTTTGAGATGGGTGCGCAGCATGCTGCGACGAGCCGCATTGTGTGTACGGCGTTTTTCTGCCTGACGGGCGCGCTTGCGTGCTTGCAGTGAATTGGCCACCTTGTACTCCTGAAATCTTGAGGTTGTTCGGTAAAAAGACGCGCGATTATGTCTCCTGATGCATCCGGTGTCAAGAAAAATAATGAGTAAAGAAAGTTGTTATGCACAAGCCCGGCCTGCGTGAGACATTTATTGGAATTTAGTGGCAATACCAGCAAGAAGGCTGTGGGTATTGCAGCATAACCAACGGAAAGTTATAAGTATTGTCTATATCCGTCGAAGGGAGGGTGATGCTCAGGTTGTTCAACCCCGATGGGGAATTGGGCTGATTATACGCATCTTTTTCACAGAGTTATCCACAGCTTGTGCGGACGACCCTGCTACTGTGAAGATATACAGGAATCGATATCGGCCAGAAGCTGGATCAGGGTTGTGACCGTGTCCGGGGATTGTTTATGCCAAGCTACTTCTGCCATGGGGGCAATGGCGCAACTCCCCGGTAGAGGCGCGTTTGTGCGGATGATTTCCTGAAGTTTTGGAAGGAATACCCACTGCAGCCATTGATCAAAAGCCATGCGGTCATGACAGAAAGGGGCGGTGCTTTCAAGGGCGTCTGCTGCGGGTGCAGTATCCGACCACCATTCCAGTAGTTTCAGTTCGTCTTCCAATCGTTGTAAATATCGGGAAAGTTCCTGATAATCGCTTTTCATGTGTTATTTGCCCCAACCTTTCTGCAGGTCCGATTATGGCAGATATTGAAGCGCACCCGGTATTCCAGGCAGCCTGCAAAGCTCCCTTTGGCTGGGTTGGCGTGGCTACACGCAACGGCGCCGTTTGTGAGGTGGATATTTTTCAGCAGCAACAGCCGAAAACGGCGGCGGTCGATGACTCATTGGCCGAGGAGGTTTGTGCGGCCTTGCAACACTGGTTTGCCGGGGGCGGCTGGCCCCATGATATTCCTGTTGCGCCAGCGGGAACTCTATTCCAGAAGAAAGTCTGGTATGTCCTGCAGCAAATCCCCGCTGGAGAAACTCTTACCTATGGCGAGGTGGCGAGGAAGCTGGGCAGCAGCCCCAGAGCTGTTGGTGGCGCCTGCCGCCGCAATCCGGTTCCGCTGCTTATTCCCTGTCATCGCGTGGTTGCCGCCAATGGAGACGGCGGCTTTGCAGGTCACAGGGATGGCCGCAGGGTGGAGATAAAGCGTTGGCTCCTCAACCATGAATGACGCGCAAGGCATACAGCTGTTTGCCGATATGCTATGGCTGGAAAGAGGGTTGTCAAAAAACACCCTGGATTCCTATCAATCTGATCTTCAGCATGTGGCCAAATGGTTGGCGGCAGAGCAACATTCAGAGTTGATTGCCGCCCGGAGGAAACAACTTCTGGCCTATTTTGCTGACCTGGTCTCGCGTGGACACAGCGCCCGCACCAGCGCCCGCCGGCTGTCTGCCTTGCGCCAGTTCTTTCAATATGCCTTGCGGGAGAACTGGATTGCAGAGGATCCCAGTTTGCAGATTCAGGCGCCGCGCATCGGCCGTTCATTGCCGAAAACCCTGACGGAAACAGAAGTGGAAGCGCTGCTGGAAGCTCCCGATCTGGAAACACCGGAAGGTTTTCGTGATCGGAGCATGCTGGAACTGTTGTATGCCACCGGGTTGCGTGTGACGGAGCTGGTCAGGATTCGGCCAGACCAGATCAGCTTCAGCCAGGGGCTGGTGCGGATAACCGGGAAAGGAGGAAAGGAGCGGCTGGTGCCCATGGGGGATGAGGCTCAGGACTGGATTCAGCGTTTTTTGCAGGATGTCAGAAAGGAGTTGCTGAAGGGGCATCTCTGCGATGCCCTGTTTCCCACTCGGCGAGGCAGTGGCATGACGCGCCAGGCATTTTGGTACAGGATCAAGAAACATGCCACCACCGCCGGTATCAACAAGCACCTGTCGCCACATACCCTGCGCCATGCTTTTGCCACCCATCTTGTCAATCATGGGGCGGATTTGCGTGTGGTGCAGCTGTTGCTGGGGCACAGTGATTTGTCTACTACGCAAATCTATACCCATGTGGCTCGTGAAAGGCTCAAGCAAATGCATGCCATGCATCATCCCAGAGGGTGATCTGGTGCAGGCAATCTTTAGGACTTCCGGTTACAATGCAGCTCAATTATTGTTCGATAACCAGCGGATATCTTGATCTATGGATTTTTCTCCATCGTTTTTTCGTGTTTTGTTTTTTACCGTTTCCTTGGGTTTGATTTTTCCGGCCATGGCCACGGAATCCCCAGGGATTGATCCGGCCATTGAGAAAATACGCACTGAGTTGTCCCGGAAGCTGGATGGCATTTCCCCGGACAGTATCGAAGC
>JAJRUY010000175.1 GCA_024277555.1 Gammaproteobacteria bacterium
AGCGCCACCAAAACCTATGACCTGGAAGTGTGGCTGCCGGGGCAGGGCAAGTACCGGGAAATATCTTCCTGTTCCAACTTCCTGGATTTTCAGGCGCGGCGCATGCAGGCGCGCTGGAGGAATCCGGAAACCGGAAAGCCGGAGCTGTTGCATACGGTAAATGGTTCCGGCCTCGCCGTGGGGCGTACCCTGGTGGCGGTTCTGGAAAACTACCAGCAGGCAGACGGAAGCATCCGCATACCCGAGGTGTTGCAACCCTACTTGGGTGGAATGGGGCTGATGATGGCTATCTGACCATCGCAATCAGCAATATCACAAAGCCTACCACCAGCAACAATGGTATAACCGCAGCCTGCCAGTCTCCTTTCTTGGCTTTTGGCCCATTTTGCATCCAGTGTTTGGCTGCCGGGTAAAGAAAGACCAGCAGTAGCACCACAAAGGCGGCGCTGGCGATTTGCAACCAGATGTTCATTGCTCAATCTCCATAAAAAAGCCCCGGCAGTCAACCGGGGCTTTTTGTGTTTAGTGTGCAGTCGTCAATCGTCGCTGCCGAAGATCCCAAGAATCTGCAGCAGGCTGATGAAAATATTGAAAACCGACAAATACAGGCCATAAGTAGCGTGGATGTAATTGGTCTCACCGCCATGCACCATCTGGCTGGTCTGGAACAGGATGAATCCGCTCATCAGCAAGATGAAGCCAGAAGCAATGGCAAGCTGCAAGGCGGGTATCTGCATGAAAATGTTTGCAAGAACCGCTACCATCATCACCAGCATGCCGGCAAAGATGAAACCGCCCATAAAACTGAAGTCACGCCGACTGCTCAGGGCGTAACCGGAAAGCCCGAGGAAGATCACGCCGGTTCCGCCAAGGGCGAGGCCGACGGTCTGGGGGCCATTGGGCATGTTCAGGTACATGCTGATCACCGCGCCCAGCCCAAATCCCATAAGGCCGGTGATGGCGAAAATAACGCCGAGTCCGGCGCTGCTGTCAGCGGTGCGGGGCAGTACGAATATGCCCATGAGCATGGCGACGATTACCGAGACGGTGTAAGTCCAAACGGGCACCGCCAGGTATAAGGACAGCAATGCCATCATGCCGCTGAAGATCAGGGTGGCGGATAGCAGCATATAGGTGTTTTTTATGACCTTGTTGGTGGCAAAGGTCGTGTCTGTCGATCGGCCAATAGCGCGGTCTAATGTGTTCATGGGATCCTCTTTCTCCAAAAAATTATTAACTGTCATTTTCCGTTTCCGCCACAACTACAGGCAGAACCAGAGTAAAACATTGGATTCACCGGAAAGGCATGAGTTCCCGAATTGCAGTCAGCGGGAGCCAGTTTCCTGTGAACAGGTATTTTCCAAAATGGTGCTCTCTCGAAACCAGAGTGAATATATAGCAGCATGGGAAGGAAAGAGCAACAGCTGAGACTCGTTGTTCGCCGGGGAATCCTTCTTGTGTTGTATTTTTACCAACAGTAGTTAAATTTGGTGTTTTTGCACTGTTGGATTTGTACAATTCTTTCAGTCTCCGCTATAATGAATAAAATATCGTCTGTTTCACGCCTTTCCCTCAGGGAGGGAACAGAGTTCAAAGGAATAGTTGTTTGAGGGTGGGCAGTTTGAGCCCCGGTAAAAAAGTAGATTTCTACATATCAGGAGAAAGACAAGATGTTTAAAGATACAAACAATAGAATCGCCACTATCGCGGCCGCTGTGGGCTTGATAATGGGTTCAACCGCAGCTTTGGCCGATGGGCATGGTGGTATGCACGGTTATGCGCTGGATGCAGAAAAATCCGTGGTTACCAATGCCTATGGCGAGTGCTGGCAGTCCAAGGGCGGGGTAAAGCAGTTGATTGAAAAATGCGGCGATGTCATTGCCCAGGAAGAAGCTGCTCCCACACCAGTACCTGTCGATGGTGATGACGATCGCGATGGCGTTCCCAACAGCCGTGACAAATGCCCCAACACCCGTTCTGGTGCCACTGTTGATGCCGATGGCTGCGAAATCGTTGAAAATCTGACCATCAACCTGCTGGTTGAAGAGTTTGATTTTGACAGTGCTGTACTCAAGCCGGAAATGAAAGCCGTGCTGGAAGATTTTGCCGACAAGGTCAAAGCCAGCCCGGGTCGTGAATCTGTAACCATTATTGGCCATACAGACAGCACCGGTCCCGAGGCATACAACCAGAAGTTATCCCTGCGTCGTGCGCAGTCTGCTGCAGCTTATCTCGAGTCCCTGGGTATTGATTCCATCACTACCGAAGGTCGTGGAGAGTCTCAGCCTATCGCCGACAACAGCACCCGCGAAGGTCGTTCACAAAACCGCCGCATCGAGATCACCACAAAATAAGTGGTGCTCTTGCAGCGCCTGAAAGGGCGCTGACGAGAAGCCGGTGTCCCGCAAAGGATGCCGGCTTTTTTCTGCTCGGGACAAAGTGGCGTCTGCCTGGGATTTGATCGGTTTATCTTTCAATTGAGGTCGCTTACAATACGCGCCTTCAAATCATGTGGCCTTTGGTAGGGGCCACCACTGAGGATATGTCATGCCTGAAATTACGCTTCCCGATGGTTCTGCAAGAACTTTCGATCATCCCGTTTCTGTAGCGGATATTGCTGCTGATATCGGCCCTGGTCTGGCCAAGGCGACTCTGGCGGGCAAGGTCAACGGCAAGCTTGTCGATGCTTCCACGGTGATTGATGCAGATGCGGAAGTGGCCATTGTTACCGACCGTGATGAAGAAGGCCTGGATATTGTTCGCCATTCCGCCGCACATTTGCTGGCGATGGCGGTAAAGGAGTTGTTCCCCGAGGCTCAGGTGACAATCGGCCCCGTTATCGATAATGGCTTCTACTATGACTTTTCCTACAATCGTCCATTCACGCCAGAGGATCTGGCAGTCATAGAAAAGAAGATGAACGAACTGGCAAAGGCGGATATCCCCATCAATCGCCATCTCATGTCCCGGGATGATGCGGTGAAGTTTTTCCGGGACATGGGTGAGAAATACAAGGCGGAGATTATCGAATCCATTCCGGCAGATGAGGACCTGTCGCTCTACACTCAGGGGGAATTCACCGACCTGTGCCGTGGTCCGCATGTGCCCAGCACGGGGAAACTCAAGGCGTTCAAGTTGATGAAGCTGGCCGGAGCCTATTGGCGTGGTGATCCCAATAATGAAATGCTGCAGCGCATCTATGGCACTGCCTGGCGCAACAAGAAGGAGCTGAAGCAATACCTGCACCGTCTGGAAGAGGCGGAAAAGCGCGATCACCGTAAAATCGGCAAGGCGCAGGATCTGTTCCATACCCAGGAGGAAGCGCCAGGCATGGTGTTCTGGCACGACAAGGGCTGGCAGATCTACCTTGCGGTTGAAGACTATGTGCGCCAAAAGCTGCGCCAGCACGGCTACCAGGAAGTACATACACCGGAGATCATCGACAGAAGCCTGTGGGAAAAATCCGGCCACTGGGACAAGTTTGGCGACATGATTTTTACCACCCATTCCGAGCACCGGGACTATGCCATCAAGCCCATGAATTGTCCTGCTCATGTGCAGATCTACAATCACGGTCTCAAGAGCTACAGAGATTTACCCCTGCGCATGGCCGAATTCGGTTCCTGTCATCGCAACGAACCTTCCGGCACCCTGCATGGCCTGATGCGGGTGCGGAATTTTGTCCAGGATGATGCCCATATCTTTTGTACCGAAGACCAGATTCTGTCCGAAGTATTGGACTTCATTGATTTGCTGTTAGAGGTCTACAAGGATTTTGGGTTTGAAGATGTGCTGATCAAGCTCTCCACCCGCCCGGAAAAACGTGTTGGCGCCGATGAATTGTGGGACAAGGCGGAACAGTCCCTGGAACAAGCACTCAACCACAAGGATCTGGACTGGGAATTGCAGCCCGGGGAGGGAGCTTTCTATGGCCCCAAGATCGAGTTTTCCCTGAAAGACTGTCTGGATCGGGTATGGCAACTGGGCACCATTCAGCTGGATTTTTCCATGCCGGAGCGCCTTGGCGCGCACTTCATTGCGGAAGACAACAGCAAGCAGGTTCCGGTGATGCTGCATCGGGCGATTCTTGGCTCACTGGAACGGTTTATCGGTATACTCATCGAACATTACGCCGGAGCTCTGCCAGTCTGGTTGTCGCCCGTGCAGGCGGTTTTGATGAATATCACCGATAAACAGGCCGGATATGTCAACGAAGTAGCAGAAAAGCTGAAAAAACAGGGCATTCGGGTGCAAATGGACTTGAGAAACGAGAAGATCGGCTTTAAAATCCGCGAGCACACATTACAACGCATTCCCTATCTGCTGGTCGTTGGTGACCGGGAAATGGAAAACGGAACGGTTGCCGTGCGTCGGCGTGGTGGTGAAGATCTGGGGGTGATGCCCATAGATGATTTTATTTCACGTTTGCAGGAAAATTTGAAACAACGTGTATAAAGGTTGAAAGCGCCTTCGTACTGAACCAAGTAATTTGAAGAGGAATCTGACTATAGCTAAACAAGACAAAAGAAACCGCCTGAATGAAGATATTACCGTACCCCAGGTAAGATTGATCGGGGAAGACGGTGAGCAGGTGGGAATCGTTTCCATAGAAGAAGCAACGGAAGCTGCTGCCAGAGCAGGCCTTGATCTGGTGGAAATCGTGCCCAACGCTGAACCGCCAGTTTGCAGGATCATGGATTACGGCAAGTTTGTGTTCGAGTCCAAAAAGCAGAAGCAGGCGGCCAAGAAAAAGCAAAAGCAGGTTCAAGTAAAGGAAATCAAGTTCCGCCCCCGTACAGACTCCGGGGACTATGCAATCAAACTGCGGAATCTGCGGCGCTTTCTGGAAAATGGCGACAAGGCCAAGGTCACCATGCGTTTCCGCGGCAGGGAACACGCCCACCGGGAGCTGGGTGCAGAGGTGCTGACCCGTGTAGAGAAGGATCTGGAAGACATTGCCCAGGTAGAACAACGCCCGGCAATGGAAGGTCGCCAGATGGTGATGGTGCTGGGACCGCGAAAAAAATAGTATTTCATGCTCTGGAAACAGGGCAGTTCAACAGTGGCCGGGCCAATAGGCATTGCCTTGGCCACTCGTATTTCATCCTAGCTACAGGAGAGAGAAAATGCCAAAGATAAAGACCAATCGAGGTGCGGCCAAGCGGTTCAAGAAAACTGCTGGCGGCTTCAAGCGAAACCAGTCTCATCGCCGTCATATTCTGACCAAGAAGAGTACCAAGCGTAAGCGTCATTTGCGTTCACCTGCAATGCTGCACAAGTCCGATGTGGCAGCCGCCCGCCGTATGATTCCATACGCCTGATACTGATTTCGTTACAGGAGAAATAACATGCCTCGAGTAAAACGTGGTGTAACGGCGCACAAGCGCCACAAGAAGGTCCTCAAGCAGGCCAAAGGTTATTACGGCGCCCGCAGCAAGATCTACCGGGTTGCCAAACAGGCGGTAATCAAGGCCGGGCAATATGCCTACCGCGACCGCCGGCAGAAGAAGCGTCAGTTCCGCTCTTTGTGGATTCAGCGTATCAACGCAGCGGCGCGCATGAACGATTTGTCGTACAGTCGTTTCATCAACGGCCTGAGCAAGGCTGGTATCGAAGTCGATCGCAAGATGCTGGCGGATATCGCAGTGCATGACATGCCGGCGTTTAACCAGCTCGCAGAAAAGGCCAAGGACGCTCTCGCGAGTTGATCAAGCTGCCGCCCGGCGTATTTGGCGCAGCAGATTGACGAAGATGTCTGGCAAGGCTGCAGCGCAGCAATGTTGACATGGCGAATGAGGGGAAAGGCCTGAAGGTCTTTCCCTTTTTTGTTTTTCAGGGTTACCACCGGTCAGGTTTTTTATGTTATTCCGGTGCAGGCCGGAATCCAGAAATGCCAAGCTCCTGGATCCCGGCCTGCGCCGGGATGACAAAGCAAATAAAAAGCCCCTGGTGTTTGGCTCAGAATCGAAGGTAAAGATTCCATGGATCTCCAACAATTGACTGAACAGGCGCTGGCAGCGGTGCGGGATGCTTCTGATTTGCGTGTACTGGATGAAGTGCGCGTTGCCTATCTGGGCAAGACCGGCTTGTTTACCGAGCAGCTCAAGCAGCTGGGAAAGCTGCCTGGGGAAGAGCGCCCCAAAGCCGGGCAAGCCATCAATCAGGCCAAGCAGGCGCTACAGAGCGCCATTGAAGACCGGAAGGCGGCTTTGGAGCAGGCGGCTTTGGAAGCACGACTGGCGCAAGAGCGTATCGACGTGACGCTGCCGGG
>JAJRUY010000176.1 GCA_024277555.1 Gammaproteobacteria bacterium
CGCCCAGCCGGAAAAAGAGGCACTGGAAGAGATTTTCAGCCCCGTTCGCCAGGCAGTGAAAAAACATACCTGCAAACGCGCCATTCTGGTCGGGCATAACGCGTTTTTTGATCTGGGCTTCATCAACGCCGCCGTGGAAAGAACCGGCATCAAGCGCAACCCCTTTCACCCCTTCAGCACCTTCGACACCGTTTCCCTGGCGGGTCTCGCCTATGGCCAGACGGTGCTGGCAAAAGCCGTGGCGGCGGCAGGCATCGAATGGAACGAAAATGAAGCCCATTCTGCCCTGTACGATACGCAAAAAACAGCAGAGCTGTTCTGCGCCGTAGTCAATCGCTGGCAGGAGCTGACGCTGCTGGCAGATGCCGGGTCAGATGCAGAAAGCGCCACACCAGCCAAATTGTCGCCAGGGTAAGGCCTGCGACCAGGCCCATCCACAGCCCCTGGGGACCTATCTCCATTACGAACCCGAGGTACCAGGACAACGGCAATCCCAGCAGCCAGTACACAACCAGGGTCACCATCATGGGGTAGAAAGTATCCTTCATCCCCCGCAGCGCTCCGTTGGCGCTGATCTGAATACCATCGGACAACTGGAATATGGCGGCCATGAACAGTAGCTGAATCGCCAGCTCACGCACTTGGGCATCCTGGGTGTAGACACTGACAATCTGCTGGGGAAAAACAAACAGTATGGTCGCAGTCAGCATCATACAGGCAGCAGCAAAACCGATGCCTACCAGCCCGCGAAACCGCACCAGCCAGGCGCGCCCTTCCCCCAAGGCATGCCCTACCCGCACCGTGGTGGCCGCACTGATGCCTAGGGGAATCATGAATGCCATGGCCGCCACATTCAGCGCCACCTGGTGCGCCGCAACCTGGGTGACACCCAGGGTACCCATAAGCAGAGCCACCGCAGCAAACATGCCCACTTCCGCCACCAGGGACACGGCAATGGGAGAACCCACGCGCAGCATCTCCCTGGTCTTCTGCCAGTCTCTTTTCAGCGGGCGGGCGATCCACACAAATCGGTAGCGCTTGTGCCTGGCGATATACCCCAGAAGCAGAAACAGGGTAATCCACATCACCAGCGCCGTGGCCCAACCGGCACCCTCCGCCCCCATGGCGGGTACGCCCAGCTTGCCGAACATGAACACCCAGTTTGCCAGGATATTAATCAGCAGGCCAATGATCTGAATGATCATCATCGGCTTGGTATAGCCGATGCCTTCGCTGAGAAAACGTAGCGCCAGATAACCGATAACCGCTGGCAAGCCAAAAGACACGGCTTTTATATAAGCAGCCGCCACTTCTGTAATACCCTCATCCAGGCGCAGCAATGAAAGCCCCTCAGCCATGGCCATGACACTGCCTATCGCCAGCACCGACAAGACCAGCACCACCCAGCCCACTTGCTCCATGAGATCGCGTATGGCGGCAAAACGCGCCGCCCCGAAATAATGGGAAGTCATGCTGGAAACAGCCATCAACAGTCCGGTGCAAAACAGATAGGGCAGAATCCATAGATTTACACCAACGGCAATGGCCCCCAGATCCAGGGGGCTGAGACGTCCGGCCATCACCGTATCGGTAAAACCCATGGCGACCTGGGCCACCTGTGCAAATACGATAGGCCCTGCCAGGCGTGCGTTGATGCGCACTTCTTTTTTTATGGACTGGTAGCTCACATGTTCAACCAAATAAAAAAGGCGGGAAAACCCGCCTTTTGATTCTTCCTTGGGAGGATATCAGCTCTGCTAACTCTCTTCCTCATCAGGCCATTTCTTTGCAGCTTCCTTGAGCATTTTCTGCAATTCCCCACTGGCGTGAAGCTCCAGGGTGATGTCACATCCCCCGATCAGCTCGCCATCCACATATACTTGCGGAAAGGTCGGCCAGTCTGCAAATTTCGGCAGATTCTCAAAAATCTCCGGATCTGCAAGGATGTTCACATAGGCAAATTTATCTCCACAGTCCTGCAGGGCAGCAGCTGCGCGGGAGGAAAAACCGCACTGGGGAAACTGGGGCGTCCCTTTCATGTAGATAATGACGGGATTGCTCTCGACCTGTTCTTTGATTCTTTCTAATGGATCCATGATTCTGTTCTCATGAGGTATATATTGGACAAGGGTATCCGTTCAGTTGCGGTGCACTCCGGCATGTTCAAGCTGGCATTTTACTCCTGCCGCCCTGAACAACCAAGCCGGTTGTGCACCCCAGATCGATCAATCAGCTCCTCCGCCACCCAGCAGTGACGCTCTTTCTCCGCCCCGACCAGAATGTCTGCGGCCAGGTTGCGATTTTGCTCCTGGAGCAGCGGTCTTTCTGGCAGGTTTCCGCGGGCCTCGCTTTTCTCCGGAAGAAGATGCCTGCCTTTTGGCGGATGCGCCACCCCGTCGACGACCCTGAGACTGTTTCTGTCCCCCGCCTTTGGTATTCCTGCCATTCTGTATGGGTTCCGCCTTGATGCCGGGATCAGGTTCATAGCCTTCCAGCACCACGCTGGGAATATCCTTTTTCAGCAATCGCTCGATATCCGCCAGCAGTTTGTGTTCATCCACACACACCAGGGACACGGCTTCGCCTTCATTTCCGGCACGACCGGTTCGACCGATACGATGTACATAATCTTCCGGAACATTGGGCAATTCAAAATTCACGACATGGGGCAGCTGATTAATATCCAGCCCCCGGGCCGCGATATCTGTCGCCACCAACACCCGCACATCACCGTTCTTGAATCCCGCCAGCGCCTTGGTGCGCGCACCCTGGCTTTTGTTGCCATGAATGGCCGCCGCGCTCAGGCCATCCTTTTCCAGCTGCTGGGCAAGACGGTTCGCTCCATGTTTGGTGCGGGTAAAAACCAGCACCTGCTGCCAGTTGCGCGTGCCTATCATATGGCTGAGCAGCTCACGCTTGCGGCGCTTGTCCACGGGATGAACCACCTGCTCGATGCGCTCGGCGGTGGTGTTACGCCGCGCCACCTCGATCAATTCAGGGTTATTGAGCAGGCGATTGGCAAGCTGCTTGATGTCTTTGGAGAATGTAGCCGAAAACAAAAGGTTCTGGCGCGCGCCATTCTCCGGCAACAGCGCCAGTACCTTGCGGATATCGTGGATGAAACCCATATCCAGCATCCGGTCCGCCTCATCCAGCACCAAAATCTCTACCTGGGACAAGTCCACGGTTTTCTGGCTGACGTGATCGAGCAATCTGCCCGGCGTAGCAATCAGCACATCGACGCCACGCCGCAGTTTATCGATCTGGGGATTGATCTTGACGCCACCAAACACCACGGTTGAGCGCAAATGC
>JAJRUY010000177.1 GCA_024277555.1 Gammaproteobacteria bacterium
ACTTCTGGGCACGGGGCTACTGCGTCAGTACAGTTGGTTTAGATGAAGCCATAATCAGAGGCTACATCAAGAACCAGGAACGAGAAGAAAAGCGCCAGGAGCAAATGCGATTGGCAGGTGTTTAACGGTAACCATAGCCCCTTCCAGGGGCTTTCATCATACCACCCGCTCTGCGGGTGGTAGTTGATTGCTGCCTTTGAACGGCAAAAGCCCGCCACTTGACTTGCTGAACAAAACCCTGTTGATGTACAATGATTAGATTTCCATAATCTTCTTATATTCCGCCAAGAAGGCCGCCATGCCAGTGTCCCTGCGACAGATCGTTACCGCCGCCATATTTGCGCTCATTGCGATGGGGCTGAGCATGGTAAGCCCAACCACGGAAATCGCCTGGGTAAGCGCCATACTGGTTCTGACGATTTATCTGTTCGCCTTTGAGATTGTGGATGTGGACGTGGCTGCGGTTTCCATCATGGTGCTGCTGGGTTTGAGCTCCCTGCTGGCTCCCCTGATGGGACTGGAACAGGGGTTGGTAGACAACCAGAAGCTGTTCAACGGCTTTTCCAGCAACGCGGTCATGTCCATCATTGCGGTTATGATCATCGGTGCCGGTCTGGACAAGACGGGGCTGATGACCAAGGTTGCAGCCTTTATCCTGCGGGTTGGAGGCACCACGGAAAAGCGCATTATCCCCATCATTTCCGGCACAGTAGCCTTTATTTCCTCATTTATGCAGAATGTGGGCGCTGCTGCGCTGTTCGTCCCCGTGGTGTCCAGGATTTCCGCCCGCTCCGGCATTCCCATGTCACGCCTGCTCATGCCCATGGGTTTTTGCGCAATTCTTGGCGGCACCGTGACCATGGTGGGTTCATCGCCCCTGATTTTGCTCAATGACCTGATCCAGACCTCCAATCATACCCTGCCACCAGACCAGCAAATGGAAACCTGGGGACTGTTTTCGGTGACGCCGATCGGCATCGTTCTGGTTGCCACCGGGGTTTTATATTTTATCATTGCCGGACGCTGGGTATTGCCCGCCGACAGGGAAGACAAGAAAAGCAGTTCCAGCACCGCTTCCAGCACCATGGACTATCTACACAATACCTATGGCATCGACTATGCCCTGTACGAAGTCGTGGTGCCGGAAGGCAGTGATCTGGTGGGGAAAAAACTGGATGACGTAGAAACTGGCTACCGCATTCGCATCATCGCCAGCAAGCGCAGCGGCCAGGAAACCCGCATCGGGCCCAATACCCTGGCTCGCGACACCGAGTTCGAGCCGGGCATGGTATTGGGCATCGTCGCCGCCCCGGAACACCTGGATCATTTTGTGGAAAAGTACGGACTGAAAAAAAGGGATGCCCTGCGCACCTTTGCAGAGTCCCTGGCTGCCACCAAGGCAGGTATCGCCGAGATCGTGATTCCACCCGGCTCCAATCTGGTGGGAAAAAGCGCCCGGGATGTATGGATGCGCAAGGTATATGGCATTGCCATGGTGGCATTGCATCGCAATGGCAAAACCCTGGGCGAAGGAGACAACATCCGTGATTTGCCCTTGCAGGCAGGTGATACCCTGGTGGTGCATACGGCCTGGGACAACCTTACCCGCCTGAAGAAAGATCGCAATTTCGTGGTGGTCACCACCGAGTTTCCTCAGGAGGAGGAACGCCCCCACAAGCTGGGCTGGGCGGCCATCTTTTTTGGTCTGGCCCTGTCCATGGTGCTGTTCACCGATCTGCGCCTGTCTGTGGCACTGCTTACCGGGGCTGTGGGTATGGTGCTGTCCGGCGTACTCAAGATCGAGGAAGCCTATGAAGCGGTGTCCTGGAAAACCGTGTTCCTGCTGGCCAGCCTCATCCCTTTGGGCATGGCGGTGGAAACATCCGGCACAGCGAAATGGATAGCCGAACAAACCCTGTCTGTGGTCGGTGATATGCCGGTGTGGGTGATACAGGCTGCCGTGGCGGTACTGGCTACATTCTTTACACTGGTCATGTCCAATGTCGGTGCAACCGTATTGCTGGTGCCGCTGGCGGTCAATATCGCCCTGGGCGTAGGCGCCAACCCGGCTCTGTTTGCCCTGACCGTCGCCATCGCCACCTCAAACTCCTTCCTGATACCCACCCATCAGGTGAATGCCCTGGTGATGGGGCCGGGAGGCTACAAGGTGACAGACTTCATGCGCGCCGGCGGCATCATGACCATTCTGTTCCTGGTTGTGTCCCTCACGGTGATGAACCTTATTTTCTGATGCGGACAAACCGAACCAACAGCCTGCATTTTCTATTTCCCTTCCTGCACTGGTGGCCGCTGGTCACCAAAGACACCGTAAAAAAAGATTTTCTGGCCGGTCTGACCGGTGCAATTATCGTCCTGCCCCAGGGCATAGCCTTCGCCACCATTGCCGGTCTGCCTCCCGAATACGGCCTCTATACGGCGATGGTCACACCCATTCTTGCGGCGCTGTTTGGCTCGTCTCGGCATCTGATATCCGGCCCCACTACGGCCATTTCCATCGTGGTGTTCTCATCCATAAGCCGCTACGCAGAACCCGGATCACCTGAATTCATCCAGATGGCGCTGACCCTGACCTTTCTGGCCGGAGCCTACCAACTGGGCTTTGGCCTGGCGCGACTGGGAACTCTGGTCAATTTTGTATCCCATACCGTGGTCGTGGGCTTTACCGCCGGGGCGGCAATTCTTATCGCCACCAGTCAGGTCAAACATATCCTGGGCATGGACATCCCCCGTGGGGAGTCCTTTGCCCATACCTGGCTGAACATTTTCCATCAACTGGACAGTATCAACTGGTATGTCCTGGCAATCGCTGGCGGAACATTGGCAACGGCCATTGTGGTCAAAACAATCTTTCCCCGCCTGCCTCATCTGCTGCTGGCGCTGGTTACGGGCAGCATCATCGCCCTGGTGCTGGATGCACAACAGCATGGTGTGGCGCTGGTACCCGCCATTCCCGCCCATCTGCCACCCCTGTCCTCCCCTGATTTTTCCCTTGCGGCCATCCAGCAGCTTGCACCGGAGGCATTTGCCATTGCCCTCCTGGGATTGATCGAGGCAGTTTCCATTTCCAGGGCAATTGCCACCAAGTCTCACCAGCGTATCGACAGCAACCAGGAGTTCATCGGCCAGGGGCTGTCCAATATGGTGGGCAGC
Organism: Gammaproteobacteria bacterium; assembly: GCA_024277555.1. GTDB lineage: Bacteria > Pseudomonadota > Gammaproteobacteria > Chromatiales > Chromatiaceae > Thiolapillus. The sequence continues at coordinate 3,172 of JAJRUY010000177.1, forward strand.
TTTTTTTCCAGTTATGCCGGATCCGGCTCTTTTACCCGTTCCGGGGTGAACTATGCTTCCGGCGCTGTTACGCCCCTGTCAGCAATTTTCTCTGCACTGCTGTTGATGCTCATCGTGCTATTGGTCGCGCCTCTTACGGCCTATATTCCCGTAGCGGCCATGGGCGGGGTGATCCTGCTGGTGGCCTGGAACTTGATCGAATTTCAGCAAATGAAGGTGCTGGTGCGAGCCAGCCGTTCGGAAACCGGCATTCTCATTGTGACATTCCTCGCCACTTTGTTCCTGGAGCTGGAGTTTGCCATCTATATCGGTGTCATCCTGTCACTGGTTATTTTTCTCAGCCGCACCTCGCATCCTGATATCGTCACCCTGGCTCCCAACCGGGATGACCCCAAAGGCAAGCTCATCGATATCGAGACCAAGCCTGTTCCACAATGTCCCCAGCTGCGCATTATTCGTGTGGACATGTCCATCTATTTTGGATCGGTCAATCACATTGAAAACAAGCTAGCGAAAATCTCGGAGGAACAGGGCATCCAGCACATCCTGCTGGTGCTGTCCGGCGCCAACTTTATCGATGTGGCCGGTGCGGAGATGCTTGTGCATGAAGCCAGATCACTACAGAAAAAAGGCGGCAACCTGTATTTTTGTGGCATGAAAGGCAAGGTCTGGCAGTTTATGGCCCAGGGCGGATTCATCCGCGAGGTCGGTGCCGCGCAATTTTTCGACACCAAGCCGGAAGCAATAGCAGGCATCTATAAACACCTGGACAAGGAACGCTGTGAAACCTGCGTGACACGCATTTTCAGGGAATGCCTGGAGCCCAAGACAGAGCCGGAAAAGAAAGCCTGAGACAGCACTTCAGGATGGAAGTGCGGGACTGCCGGAACTCCCGGACATTCCAAACAGGCACGACAGCCTGAGCACTACTGCAAACAAACAACCTCGATCTGATGTATGCAATATTCAGATGCACCAGGAGTCTGTCGGATTTAGGGGGATCGAAGCGAAAAAGTGGGACAGCGAGGATGATTTTTCATGATTTTGAGGAGCATAGTAGGCGCTATGTGACGAAAAATCAGGGAAAATCAGACCGCTGTCCCGCTTTTGCAGCCGATTCAGCCCAAATCTGACAGACTCCTAGCCCGGATGTTTCACCTGGAAGTCCGATGATTGTGCCGAGATTGTTGTTCAGAGGCGAATTTCTGATCGAATCAATAGCCCAAGCTATTGATGAGTGAAGAAATATCGTCTCTGGGCAACAAGATCGGTGCAAG
>JAJRUY010000178.1 GCA_024277555.1 Gammaproteobacteria bacterium
GGTGAAATTCCCAAAGATGTGTCCAAGCATGCTCCAGAGTCTATTCGCGAAAAGCTTCCGGACTTCCTGTAAATTGGCGTTGGCCGATGCCGGGCAAAATCACTTGCCTGGAAAATGTGGTGGGTGTATTGTATCTGACTGATTTTCCATACATTTTTTTACCACAGAAACCAGTTGTCCTTGGGGCAGGCGGGTATGGATATGCATGCCTGGTGCAACATTCTCGCAACAAGTGATGATTTTTCCCGTATCTGCGTCCGTGGTGATGGAATAGCCTCTGGCCAGGGTTTGAAGGGGGCTGAGGGTTTGTAGCTCACGGGTTAGCCCGCTGAACAGCAGCTTTTTGTGTGACAGGAGGTTTTGCATGCTGTACAGCAGTTTCTGCTGGTTGTGAGTCAGTCTTTTCTTGAGCATCACCAGCTGGCGGGTAGGAGAGAGCAGCTGCAGCCGTGCTGCAAGCCGATCACATTGCTGTCTTTTTTGTATCAGTAGCCGTTGCATGTTCTGTTCCAACTGCAGGACAAGTTCATCCAGCAGTTGTTGATGTTGTTGCAGCTGGCGTTGCGGGTGCAGGATCTGCAGCTTGTGGCTGATATGCGCCAGGTGCTGACGGTGTTCCTGCAGTCGGCGTTTGATTGTTCTGCCAAGGCGTTGTTGCAGTTCCTGCAAACGCGCCAGCAATTGTTCCTGGTTTTGTGTGGCCAGCTCGGCTGCTGCCGAGGGCGTGGGGGCACGGCGGTCGGCGACGAAATCGGCGATGGTAAAGTCGATTTCATGGCCTACGGCGGAAATGATGGTGGTGTCGAGTGCCGCAATAGTACGCGCCAGGGTTTCATCGTTGAAGGCCCGCAAGTCTTCCAGGGAACCACCGCCGCGGGCCAGGATCAGTAGGTCGCAATCGCCCCGCTGGTCAGCCAGCTTCAGGGTGCGGGTGATTTCTTCCGCCGCCTGCTCGCCCTGCACCAGGGTAGGGTAGATAATCACCGGCAATGCAGGAAAGCGCCGTTTCAGAATCTGCAGAATATCCCGCAGTGCCGCACCTGTGGGTGAGGTTACTATTCCAATGCAGCGGGGAAAGGCCGGCAATTCTTTCTTGCGCCGGGTGTCGAACAGTCCTTCCTGATCCAGCCTGGCTTTGAGTTCCTCGAAAGCGCGCTGCAGGGCGCCTTCGCCAATGGGCTCCATGTGCTCGGCGATGAGCTGAAAATCACCCCGGGCCTCATACAGGCTGATGCGTGCGCGGATCAATACTTTGTCACCATCTTTTGGCTGGAAGCGCAGCAGCATGCGTTTGTTGCGGAACAAGGCGCAGCGCACCTGCGCATGGCTGTCTTTCAGGGTGAAATAGCTGTGTCCGGATCGGGGGCTGGCCAGATTGGATATCTCGCCCTCTACCCACAGCAGGGGAAAACCGCCCTCCAGTACGGCGCGTATTTCGCTGTTGAGGCGGGAAACAGACCAGATATCTCTGGATGGCATGGTGGATTTGGACATCGGTGCAGGCGGTTATTGCAAATATCGGTGGTTCAGTTTAGCGTGCATGCGGGAAATTTTATATAATTGTTCGATTAAGCAGAATTTATGTCTCTCCCACAATATGCCCGGATTGTTGATATGCGATTTTCCCAGACTCAGGAAGCCCTGACTTTTGACGATGTATTGCTGGTTCCCGCCCGCTCAGAGGTGTTGCCCAAGGGCGTTGCCCTGCATTCACAGCTTACCCGGGGAATTGCCCTGAATATTCCGCTGGTGTCCGCCGCCATGGATACGGTTACCGAGGCGCGTCTCGCTATTGCCATGGCGCTGTATGGTGGCATCGGCATCATTCACAAGAACATGGCTGCTGAGGAGCAGGCGGCGCAGGTGCGCAGGGTCAAGCGCTATGAAAGTGGCATTATCGTTGATCCTATTATCGTTTCACCGGACACCAGTATTGCCGATGTGATGGAGCTGACCCGTGCCAACAACATCTCCGGTGTGCCGGTAGTTGATGGCGCCGATCTTGTAGGCATCGTCACCGCACGGGATCTGCGTTTCGAAAACCGCCGCGCCGAGCCTGTGTCTTCCATCATGACGCCCAGGGAGCGGCTGGTGACAGTCAAGGAAGGAGCGCCGAGGGAAGAGGTGATTTCCAAACTGGGTGAACACCGCATAGAAAAACTCCTGGTAGTCAACGATGCCTTTGAGCTGCGCGGCATGATTACCGTGAAGGATATTCAAAAGGCTAAGGATTACCCCGAAGCCTGCCGTGATGACAAGGAGCGCCTGCGGGTCGGCGCAGCCGTGGGCGTGGGCGAGGGCACCAGTGAGCGGATTGCTGCACTGGTGGAGGCAGAAGTGGATGTGATCGTGGTGGATACCGCCCATGGGCACTCCCGCGGGGTGCTGGATCGGGTTGCCTGGGTGAAGCAGAACTATCCGCAGCTCCAGGTCATTGGCGGCAACATCGCCACTGGCTCTGCGGCGCTGGATCTGGCCAAGGCAGGAGCGGATGCGGTCAAGGTGGGGATTGGCCCCGGCTCCATTTGTACCACGCGCGTTATTGCGGGTGTGGGCATGCCCCAGGTTACGGCAGTTTCCAATGTCGTAGAAGCACTGAAGGGCACCGGAGTGCCGGTCATCGCCGACGGTGGCTTGCGCTATTCTGGTGACATCGCCAAGGTTATCGCCGCCGGCGCCCATTCGGTGATGGTAGGTGGACTGTTCGGCGGCACCGACGAATCCCCCGGTGAAGTGGAGATCTTCCAGGGGCGCTCCTACAAGTCCTACCGGGGCATGGGTTCTCTGGGAGCCATGGCTTCCCAGCATGGCTCCAGCGACCGTTACTTCCAGGAAGACACCAAGGAAGCAGACAAGCTGGTGCCGGAAGGTATCGAAGGCCGCGTGCCCTACAAGGGGCCGCTGGTGAATGTGATTACCCAGCTCATGGGCGGTTTGCGCGCCAGCATGGGCTACACTGGTTGTGCAACCATTGCAGAAATGCGCACCAAGCCAGAGTTCGTGCGCGTTTCCGGCGCGGGCATGCGTGAGTCCCATGTGCATGATGTGCAGATCACCAAGGAAGCACCAAATTATCGCCGTGATTGATACTGCTACGTCATGCTGACGGCGGCCAGCATCCAGTGGGATCGAGAGAGTTGTATTTCTGGATCCCGGTCTCGATTCTGGCTTCCTGCTCCACTCTACCTCCTCCATCCATGGAGTCGTGCGCCGGGATGACGGCCGTCGTGAACTCCAATTGAATTCAGAGCGTTGAAAACACCATGACCACCAACATCCATGACCATCGCATCATCATCGTCGATTTTGGCTCCCAGTATACCCAGCTTATCGCCCGTCGGGTGCGCGAAGCCGGTGTGTACTGCGAGATCTGGCCTTGGGACAACTGCAAGGACGCCCTCAGGGAACAACAGCCCAAAGGCGTGATTCTTTCCGGTGGCCCGGAAACCGTAACCGGAGACAACCCTCCCCGCGCCCCACAGCTGGTGTTTGAGCTGGGCGTGCCGGTGCTGGGCATCTGCTATGGCATGCAGACCATGGCCGCCCAGCTGGGTGGCGACGTAGCCAGTTCCGCCAAGCATGAATACGGTTACGCCCAGGTGCGGGCGCGGGGGCATTCCCGCCTGCTGCGGGATATCGAGGACCACGTCACCGAAGAGGGCTATGGCCTGCTGGACGTGTGGATGAGCCACGGGGATCGGGTGGAATCCCTGCCGCCGGGTTTTCGTGTAATTGCAGAAACCGACAACGCGCCCCTGGCGGGCATTGCCGACGAGGATCGCCAGTTCTATGGGCTGCAGTTTCATCCCGAGGTTACCCATACTGCCCAGGGTAAACGTATTTTGAGCCGTTTCCTCCATGAGATCTGTGGCTGTGCATCCCTGTGGACTTCCGACAATATTATCGATGACAGCATCCATGCCATTCAGGAGCAAGTGAGCGATGGCAAGGTGTTGCTGGGCCTGTCTGGCGGCGTGGATTCCTCTGTGGTTGCGGCCCTGTTGCACAAGGCCATCGGCGACAAACTGACCTGCATCTTCGTGGACAACGGCTTGCTGCGCCTGGGCGAAGGAGATCAGGTCATGGCGACTTTTGCCAAACACATGGGAGTGAAGGTCATTCGCGTGGATGCGGAACAGCGCTTCCTGAATGCCCTCGAGGGCGAGGCCGATCCCGAAAAAAAGCGCAAGATTATCGGCAATATGTTTATCGATATTTTCGAGGAAGAAGCCGCCAAGATCACTGACGTGCATTTTCTCGCCCAAGGCACTATCTATCCCGATGTGATTGAATCCGCTGGCGCAAAATCAGGCAAGGCCCACGTCATCAAGTCCCACCATAACGTGGGCGGGCTGCCGGACTACATGAAGCTCAAACTGGTCGAACCCCTGCGTGAGCTGTTCAAGGACGAAGTGCGCGAAGTCGGCGTCAAGCTGGGTCTACCCGCAGAAATGGTATACCGTCATCCCTTTCCCGGCCCCGGCCTCGGTGTGCGTATTCTGGGTGAGGTGAAAAAGGAATATGCGGACATTTTACGCCAGGCGGATCATATCTACATCGAGGAGCTGCACAGCTTCAAGCTCTATGACGAAGTCAGCCAGGCCTTTGCTGTATTCCTGCCGGTGAAATCCGTGGGTGTGGTGGGCGATGCCCGCCGCTATGAATATGTGATTACCTTGCGAGCGGTAAAGACCGTGGATTTCATGACCGCCCATATTGGCCATCTTCCCTGGGAGTTTCTGGAAAAGGTTTCCAGTCGCATCATTAACGAAGTGAGCGGCGTGTCCCGGGTGGCCTATGATATTTCCAGCAAACCCCCCGCCACCATCGAGTGGGAATGATTCCACGTCTGGCACTGGCTGGTACCCGCCGGCATCAAACTACACATAACCCATTGTATTAACTAAGTTATCCTCGTTTTTGTCTGGCGCCTGTTGGCACTGGCAGGCACGCCCAAGCAAACTTTTTTCATGGTATAAATCATGGCATTGTTTATCCCGACATCAGGGATCTGAAAAAATACCATGCCATGTCCAGCAAGCCATTCATGGTATCAGAATTATATAACTACCGGATAATAAAGAAAAAACAACCAAAACACCATGACATAAAAAATCATGGTATTTCTGGATCCAGGGAGGCCTTTGTCATGCTGACCGATACCAAGCTGCGCAATTTGAAGCCCAAGGACAAACTCTGCAAAGTGAATGA
>JAJRUY010000179.1 GCA_024277555.1 Gammaproteobacteria bacterium
ATGCTTCGCCATGCCCCTGGATGCCGGCGATCCAGCCTTGCACGTCCAGGTTCAGGCGGGCGATGGCTGCTGTCAGAACTTGCTCGTTGACGGTGATGATGCGCTCCTGTCTGCTGGCATATTCCAGCAGCAGCTGGGGTGTGTGCTGTATCTCCAGGCTTCTGGTCAGCTCCGGCTGCTGACTGGGGTCGATGAATTCCAGTATCAGCTGTGGGTGGTGCTGACGGTATTTGTCCAGCAGGGTGGTGATTGCTGCGCGTTGCAGGGGATGGTCAGGCACGAAGGCAGTGACTTTCAAAGGCTCCTGCAATTGTTGCAGCAGCGCCAGGGTTTGCGGGTGCAGTTGGTTGCGCCCCTGCTGGCTCCAGTCCCATTGCTGCGGAAAGATGCTGGTGACATACAGCCCCAATCCCAGGCAGAGCAGCAGCAACAGCTGCAGCAGGCGATGGCGCCACTTCATTCTCCACCTCCCAGGCGCCAGACACGGTGGGTGGCAAATCCCAAAGCGGTGAGGGTGATGACAACAAAATACGCAAGATGCTGGATTGCCACCACTCCTTGCAGGAAAGGTGACAGATGCGCATTCAGTGACAGAAGCGCCATTGCGCCACCACTGTTGCCATCGAGTAGCCACAACAGAAACAACAGCCCCCAGCTCATGGCGGCGGCAGTCAATGCCTGTTCGCTGATGGAAGACAACCAGATGCTGATGGCGGCGACCATGCTGGCGAACAGCAAAAGCCCGAGGAAGCTGGCCGCCATGCGGCCGGCATCCACTGCGCTGCCCAGTTCCAGCACCCAGGCCATGAGCAGGGGCATCAGCACCAGGGGGAGTATGCCCAGCAGTAGCCCCAGCCATTTTCCCGCCACCATTTGCCAGGAGGAAACCGGGGCGGACAGCAATAGCGCCATGCGGCCGCTGCGCAGCTCATCGGCAAAGCTTCCCATGCCCTGCAGGGGAGTGAGAATCAGCAGCACCAGTGCCGCAGAGGAGAGGGTGGGGCTGATGACCAGATCGACAATGCCCAGGGGGCTGCTCCTGGCCGTCAGCTCCGGCAGGATCTTCAGATATACCTCCAGCTGCAGAAACAGCAGCCAGGCCAGAAGCAGCTGCGCCGCCGCCAGAGCGATCCAGCCGCTGGTGCTGGTATAGAAACCCAGTATCTCCCGGCGGGCGATGGCCCAGATCATGGCTGTTCCTCTGTGGAGGCGATGGCCTGGGCGAGCAGGGATTGCAGGTTGTACTGCGAAGGAATCAGCGCCTGCAGCCGCCAGCCCGCAGCTACAAGCTGTTCCGCCAGTTCTTCACCGGAGCCGTTCAATTGCAGCTGGTACCAGCCGTCTCCCTGATGTTCCACCTTGTGTATGGCTGTGATTTCCGCCAGCTGTGTGGGATCTGCGGGAGGATTTCCCAGCTGGATGCGCACGATGCTGTTCCTGTCCAGGGTTTGTTCCGCAACCTGCCGCCCATGATTCAGAATCATGACCCGTTGGCACAGCTGTTCCATATCGGCCAGAATGTGGCTGGCGAGGATGATGCCGCATTCACCGGCCAGCTCCCGGATCAGTTCCCGCAACTCCTGTGCCTGGGCAGGATCCAGCCCGGCTGTGGGTTCGTCCAGAATCAGAACCTTTGGGGAATGTATCAGCGCCTGGGCGATGGCCACACGCTGCGCCATGCCTTTCGACAGACGACCACAAAGCCGTTTTCCCAGTGGCTGCAAGCCCAGGCGTTTTTTCACCGATTCTCTGGCGCTGGTTGCCTGTGAGGAAGCCATGCCTCGCAGCCGGGCAGCGAAATCGAGATTTTCGTCAATGCTGAGATTGGCATACAGGGGAGGCACTTCAGGCAGCAACCCGATATGTTCCTTTGCCTGTGGATGCTGATGCAGATTCATCCCCAGGATTTCCACATAACCGCTGCCGGGAGCCAGGGCGCCACTGAGCAATGCCAGGGCGGTGGATTTTCCTGCGCCATTGACGCCCAGCAGACCCACGGTTTCGCCCTGGTACAGATCCAGGTTGAAGCTCGAGAGACGGATTTTGCCCTGGTCATTCATGCCCAGGTCTTTGGCGCTCAGCAAGCTGTTCTTGGGAGTTGGATTCAAGGCCGGTTATTTCCTGAAGAAGCGTTTGAACAGCCTGGGCAGGCGCTTGTCGGATTGATGCCGGGCAATAAGCAGGCTGATGTTGTCAGCGCCTTTTCCGCCACGTTCGCTGGCGGTGCGTATCAGCATGTCTGTGTGATATTGCAAGGTTCCGGGCAGCGCCAGCTGTTGCAGGATTTCATCTGGCGAGACTTCATTCCAGAAGCCGTCACTGCACAGTAGGAACAGGTCATTGCTGTTCAACCCGGAGGCATTGATCTCCGGGATTACGTCGTTGCTGCCGCCCAGGCACATATATAACTGGTTGTTCTGTGCAGATTCGCCAAATTCATCGTGTTCCTGTTGCAGGGCCGCCAGGGAATGGTCCTGGGTATGGAACAGCAGATGATTGTTCTGGAAATGGTACAGACGGGAATCGCCGACATGAGCCCAGTACGCCTCTTGCCCCTGCAGGTAGAGAAAGATGGCCGTGCTTCCGGATGATGCTTTGTGGCTCTGCCCCAGCTTGGTGATTTTGCGGTGTGCTTCCATGCACAGCCGCTTCAGAAACTGCTCTGGATGGGCGCGATGGGGAGAATAGAAACGGGTATGGGCCGTTTCTATCACCGTATCGGAAGCCATGGCGCCATGCTCCCGGCCTCCCATGCCGTCGGCCAGCACCAGCAGGTAGTTCCCCATGTGATCGAGTATGGAGTAACTGTCCTGTTGTTCGGGACGGCCACCAATGTCCGAGCCGTGTGCAAACTCCCAGGCCATGTCCTTATCTGTTCCCCGGTTGCATGGATCTGCTTATTCCAACGACTCCAGCAGCTGCAGGCTGGTGTTCACGACCGGCTTGGGCTCCGGTTTTGGTTGCGGTAGCTCCACTGGCTCCGGGGGTGGAGGGGGCGCCAGTCTTGCTGCTTCCAGCTCATCCAGATGGGTCAATCTGGCCAGCAGTGATGTGTCGTCGGGGCGAATGCGCAAACCACGCTCGATATAGATGCGGGCGTTCTTTTCATCCTCTTTTTTCAGTGCCCTGTCTGCCAGGAATCCGTACTTTTCCACCAGTTTGCCGATGCCTGTGGAAGCCTGTTTGTTGCCGGGATCCATTTTCAGTATTTTGCTGTAGTAGTAATAGGCGCTGCCGGTTCTGGGGCTGGTAAGGCGAAGTTTTTCAAGCGCTGTTGCTGCCTTTGCAGCAGGGATTCGATGCTTTCTTCCTCGCTTGCCGTTGCGGGTTCACTGAGGGCGGCTATGGCGCTTTCGATGTCGGTTGCAACTGCTTGTGTATCTTCCGTCATATCGTTGTCCACTGGATCGATAGCGGTGTAGATTTCCTTCTCCCCTGCAGCGATGGTGTCCGGGGCGATAGCAGGGGTGGGCAGCTCTTCCGCGAGAGCTGGATCAACGGGTTCGATGGCTCCTCCGGCGGTTTCCTGGTCGGCAGAGCCGGCTGTGGCATCTGGAATTAGCTGTTCTTGCAGCAGCGGTTCGGGAGTGTTGCTTTTGGCCATGCTGGTGGTGACAGGCTGAGATGAGGTGTCTGTCAGCACCAGGGCTGCAACTGCCAGAAACAGGCTGATGCCGGCAACACCGGAAAGCAGTGGATGCTTGCGCAAGGAAGAGAACAAGCCTCTGTCCTGCTTCTTTTTCGCAGGCTTTTTCCTGCGATTTTGGGTGGTTGATCTTCTGTCCCCAAAATTGCGCAGCCGGTTCAGGTGATCGAGCATTTCCCGTGTGGAGGCAAAGCGTTCACCGGCATCCTTGGCCATCATCTTTTCCACCAGTGCCTGATAGTGGTAATGTTGTTTGGGCAATGCAGGGATGGGTTTGTTCAGGTGGCCAAAAATGACCTCGATCTGGGATTCTCCAAGGTAGGGCTTGCGCTGCGCCAGCAGTTCGAACAGGATCACACCCAAGGCATAGATGTCGGAGCGACCATCAAGGTCTTTTCCTTCCGCCTGCTCGGGGCTCAGGTAATAGGGGCTTCCCAGGGCGGTGCCATCCAGGGTGAGGTTCATGTCCCGATCCAGTGCCTTGGCCACGCCGAAATCGGTAATTTTGGGAATGCCGCTTTTGTGAAAAAGAATGTTCTCCGGTTTGATGTCACGGTGCACGATGTCCATTTGGTGCACGAACTCAAGGGCGCTGCCGATGGACTGGATGATATCCAGGGCGTCGGCAGGTGAAATTTCTTCATCGGCGCGATCCCGCAGGGAGCCGCCATCCAGGTACTCCATGGCAATATACTGTTGGCTGCCCACCGAGCCTATGTCATAGATGGTGATGATATTGGGGTGGTTCATGGAGGCGACGATCTGCCCCTCGTTGAAGAAACGCACAGCTTGGGCGGGGCGATCGAAGCGCTGCAGAATCTTGAGCGCTACATGCCGATTGAGGGATTCCTGCAATGCCAGGTATACGGTGGCATTGGCGCCTTCGCCAATCAGGTTGAGTATTTTATACCCGGGGATATGGATGCCGGTTGAGTCAGCGTCCATTGCCTGTTTTGTACTGGAAGATGTATTCCGTTCCACGAACGGATATATGATCCCCTGGTTTGAGTGCGCTTTCTCCCTTGGCTGGCTTGCCATTGATTTTTACCTTTCCCCTTTTGTGGGGTAACAGATGAAAGACATTGTGTTGGCGAACCAGGGTGGCAGCTGTCTTTGGAGCAAACCAGCCTCCGGTGCGGATATTGGAGCCGGCGGAACGGCCGATGGTAAAACGGATATCGGACAGCCTGTAGCTGTCGGCTTGCTGGCCATTCCTGACCTGCACCAGGTAGGCCGTTTTATTGCGTTTGCGCAGCTTCTTCAGGGCATTGATGTCCGAAATGGTGATTTCCACTGTCGCCGCATGCTCCGAGGTGTCATCCTGGCTGCCGGAATGCTCGTCAGTTGTGGCCAGGCGTGCGCGGGGCATGTATTTCAGTACAAAGTTGTACACCTGTATTTCGTCATGGAAGGACAACTCCTGCTCTTTTATGCGCTTGTTGTTGATAAAGGTTCCGTTGGTGCTGTTGTTATCCACAAGTGCATAAGTGCTTCCCCTGGGTTCAACGACGGCATGGCGGGAGGATACGCCAGGATTGTCCAGGACAATATCATTGTTCGGGGCACGGCCAATGGTGAGTGGATCATCCGTCAGCTCGAACTGATCCAGCAGTGTATTATTCAGATATACGCGCAAGTAAGGCATAGGTGCTGTCTCGTGACCCTCCCGGTGTCTGGTGGTGGCGGAAGCAGCTGGGCAGCCCGGCGTTTCTTCCCTGAGGATTTGTCTTTTTCATCCAACCTTGAAGTGTAACCATGTTGCCCGGATTTTGCTATTTCCAAAAAATGGCGTGTGGAAACCTGGCTGATGTCATGCTGGCCCAAAACCATGATGTCGGTGTTTTTCAACGCCCATTCTGACCAGCTAATTCTAGCGTGAAACCTGCCTGCAGACAGTGAACGCTTTCAACTTACCGTGCTGTAACGGCAAATACTGCAGAAGAGATCTCTGGCCAGGTAAGGGTGCAAGATGCGAGTTAGCAACTGTGAACCAAACCCCAGAAGGCAAGTCTAATATGAATTAGGTTATTAACCCGGCGCCAATATATGCCGTGTTAATAAAAGCTTGTCGGGCTTTAGGAGTAATCTGCTGCAGCAGGGAATCAGATTCTTTGTCAAAAGATCAAGGGCACCTCGAAAAATCGTCATTCCGGCGGAAGCCGGAATCCATAACTTGCTGATTTATCTGGACCCCGGCTTTCGCCGGGGTGACGAAAAACGAATTATTCGAGGTTCCCTCAAAAAAATCCACTCGATTCCACTGCCTCGCTACGATTCCCTAAGTCCGACAGGCTCTTAAGAAAAAATTGAACGGACTGGAATCGCAATGGAAGCCATGTTGAGGATTTTTCCGAATATACGGAACAGGTTTATGAAAAACAGGATCTTGATCTCTTTGCTGTTGCCCGCTGTGTTCCTGCCGGGCGTGGGCTGGGCGCAATGCACTTCCGATATACATGGTGTAGCGCAGCTGACATCCCCGCCGTCCGGCGGTGAATGCCAGGCACCCGTGCAAATTACCGTGACTGCAACTGCGGGAGTGCCATCAGGAAGCAACATGCGCCTGCTGGCGCCCTATGTAGCATTTCAAAAGAATTTTCGTGTTGCAGCTGGTGGCCAGCTGCGCGCCGGGGCAGATTATGCAGGTGTGGCGCGCCTGCTTACTCAGGCCACATTTGGCCCAACTCAGCAGGATATCGATCATCTGTTAAATCTGGGCAGTTACGAGGCTTGGCTAAATGAGCAGTTTGCCATGCCCTTGCAGCGCCAGCTTCCGGCCATGCGCACACTCAATACCCTTATGTGCGAAGACAGCGCAGAGCCAAATTACACCGAAACCAACAACGACTACGGCAGGCGCCAGATCTGGTGGGAACAGGTGATGAATGGCGATGATCAGCTGCGCCAGCGGGTGGCATTTTCCCTGAGCCAGATACTGGTTGTTTCCGATATCGGCGAACTGGGCAACTACCAGTTCGGGATGACCGACTACTGGGATATGTTGCTGGCCCATTCCTTCGGTAACTATCGTGATCTTCTGGAAGCAGTAACCCTGCACCCCATGATGGGGGAATGGCTGAGCAGCATCCGCAACCGCAAGGCGGTGCCGGCGGAAAACATTCATCCTGACGAAAACTATGCTCGGGAAATACTGCAGTTGTTCAGTATCGGCCTGCATCAGCTGAACCTGGACGGCACCCTCAAAAAGGACGCCAACGGCCTGCCCATCCCTACCTACGGACAGGCTGAAATCAAGGAGTTCGCCCGGGTATTTACCGGGTTGATTTACGCTGGGGTTGATCGTTGGTGGCAAGGCCCTTGGTCAGGCGCAATTACCACCCAACCGATGGCGCCCTATGAGGAGTTTCACGATACGGACGCCAAGACCCTACTGAACGGGCAGGTGGTGGCAGCGGGCGGAGATACCCTGAGCGACATCC
>JAJRUY010000180.1 GCA_024277555.1 Gammaproteobacteria bacterium
CCATCCCCACAGCCAAGGTGTGCCTGAACTGCCATGGCGGTGACGAGGTCAAGCCCGAAGTCGTGATGCGCCTGAAATCACTATATCCCGCAGATCAGGCTCGTGGTTTCAAGGAAGGCGATATCCGCGGCGCTTTCGTCCTGAAAAAAACCTTCTGACCACCGAAAATAATACCCACCAGGGATGCACAGGGACGTGCATTGCCTCGGCGAAAAACATGACCTGGGCAGCATAACCCCACATGCCATTGTGCTAGGATTGCAAGAAAATAAACCTTTAAGGAACCTCTGATTAGGCTGTCATCCCGGCACATGACTACAAGGGCGGAGGGGGAGAGCGAAGCAGGATTCCCGAACCAAGGCCGAGATCCAATGCCTTGATGCCTCTGAATTCCGGCCTGCGCCAAAATAACGCAAATGAACTTGATCAGGGCTTCCTTAACACTTACTAGCAGGTGACTTCGGGTGCAACACAAGTTCGATATCTATTTTTCCGGTGAAATTCTGGATGGCAGGGACGAACAACAAGTCAGGGAAACGGTGGGAAGCTTATTCAAGCTGTCTGGCGACAAGCTGGATGCGCTTTTTTCCGGCGAGCCGAAACGCATCAAGAAAGACCTGAATGTGGAGCAGTCCGGACGCTTCCGTGAAGCCTTCCGCAAGGCGGGAGCAATCGTACAAATCGTGGTTGCCGGTGAAAAACCACTGAAAGAAGAGCAACACACGGCCGCAAAGCCGGATTCCACTTCCGGGCTGAAGCTGGCGCCTGTAGGCTCGGATCTCAATCCCCTGCCCCGCAATGTCGAACACGGCATTCAGGCACCAGCGGCCCATGCCACTAAACTGGAAATCGCGCCAATCGGCCCTGTTCCCGCTGATTCAGCCCCGCAGCCCGCCGATATTGATACCAGTAATTTACAGGCAGCCCCTGCACAAAGCGGGTCGCTGGAAGAGTTCGCTCCGGCAGTCGAGCCTGCCCCCCTGCCCGACATCAGTAGCCTGGAGATCGCCAGGGACAATCAGCCTGGACAGGAACAGCAGCCGAAGAGCACAGACAACATTCCAGATACCAGCCATCTGGAAGCTGTGCCACCCAGGACAGGTTCTCTGGAAAAATTTACCCCGCACAAAAAGCCTGCGCCCGTACCGGACATCAGCAATCTGTCACTGGATAGCTGAAAGACGAACTACAAAGCGCCCCAAAGGATGACGATTTTCAAACAATAGCGGTATTCGCCGGGCATCATCTGACAGCCATACATACAGGGAACGGTGTGCAGGCTCACGCTTTCCTTTCTCTATCGCATCAAAGCGCAGTTTCCACGCCTTGTGCTTCTTTCCACCTGCCTCTATCTGGTGTCTCTTCTGCACTTGCACTCGATAGCGATACAGACGCTTGCCATCGGTGACAGAAAAAGCATACTCTGTGCCGGTTATCAGTGGCCTTTCACGCATTATCTGCAACATGGACAACCAATCCAGCAGCCCCTCTTCAAATGAATGACGTGAATACTTGTGAAACTCGAACTGCTCACCAGGCTTCAGCCATCGCTGCAGCGCTACCGGGAACAATTGCTTGCCAGCAGCTTTGCCCTCATGGCGAAAACGCAGCAACTTGCGCTGCTCGACATCCACCCAATTGATTTCATGCTTTACCCGGGAGGTTTTTTCATACTTTTCCAGAGCCAGAATATGCTGCTTGTCAGGGGCATAGATGCTGCGATAGCGCACCCTGAACGGAAAATGTTTTTCCACAAACGAATACGGCTCTGAAGTAACTTCCATGGAAAGCTGGGTAACTTTCCCTGCTGCAGGCAACTGCAGGCTATTGCTGCTCAGTTGCACGGCAGCAACAGGCAGGGTTTCACCAGCGCTGAACACCCCCGCATAGCTGGCTTGGTAATGCAGTGTCTCGGCATGCATTGAAGCCGGACTGACAACAAACAGCACCATCAGCAGCCACAGTATGTTTTCACGGTTGTTCATTTCCATCAACATTCAGATCAGCATGAAATTTCCTGAAGGCCTCTTCCGGCCCGATCACCACCAAAACATCACCACTGTCCATACGGTGCTGCTTGGGGTCAGTGGCAAAAATCAGGTGGTCACCATACTCACGATCCACCACGCCTAACACAATAAGATCGTAACGCTCTTCGAGAGACAGCTCATCCAGGTACTTGCCGTGGAGGAAACAGCCTTCCTGCACATGTATTTCTGCAATATCCAGATTCACTTTGCCAAAAACCGTATGCTCCAGCGTCTCTGCAATCATCGGGCGATGCATACGCTCATAGATCTTGTAGCCGCTGATGCGATAGGGATCGATAACCTTGGTTGCGCCAGCCGCATGCAGCCGTTCAATCGTATCATGGACGCCACTGATAGATACGATGGGCAGTTCCGGCGCTATGGCACGGGCGGAAATCACCAAAAACACATTACTGGCATCCTCATCCAGGAGCGCAAACAGCACATCCGCTTTACCACCAATGCCAACACGCTTGAGCTCTTCATCAGCCTGAAGATTGATACGCTCTACAGAAAACCCCTGCATCCTGGCTTTTTCCACTGCTGATTCCTGATCATCTACAATGTGAACCGTTTCCCCGCGTTCAGTCAGCTGGCGGGCAACCTCCAGGCCTACCGCTCCTGCACCAACAATGATGATCGTCTTTGGCGGGAAAAGCATACCTGGCTTGCTGTCTACTTTCTTGCTCATCCCCGCATCTTCCCGGACTTGAGCTGCTGACGCATATGCATAACGCTGTATTTATGGCCAAACACCAGCAGCAGATCATCCGCCAGCAGCACAAAATCTGCTCCCGGATTGAACTGGAAGCGCTGGGATTCCAGATCAAAGTGCCTGCGCACATGGTCACTGCTCCTATCCATGGGGGTGATGACCCCAAACAGAATCAAACGCATTTCTTCCAGAGGCACTTCCCCTATAGCCTTGCCGTCCAGCCAGGAATCCGGCGCAACCCGGATCGTTTCCAGGGTAATGTCATTCTCACCCATGACAATACCGTGAATCGCTTCAAAGGCTACTGGCTGGCCGACATATTCCCCGGCGATCAATCCGACAATCTTGAACGGCTCGATGGCATGATTGGCTCCGGCAAGCAACAGCTTGTCTACTGACTGGCGCTGGTTTGCACGGGAAATGATGCTGATGTTCTCATCCAACTGGCGCGCAGAAAGGGTAACGTAGACATTCACCACATCATCACCTGTGAGGCAGAGAATTTTTTCTGCAGAGCGCCCTACCCCCAACATCTGCAACAGGCCAATACGTTCTGACTTACCCTCTACCACCAGATACCCCAACCGCCGGGCCAGTTCCACCGCCTCTCCATCACTGTCAATGATCACAAACGGCAACTTGTCCCTGGCCAGATATTCCGCTACCACCTGGCCAACCCGCCCAAACCCGCAGATAACGGTATAAGCCTTTTTTCTCTCCAGCAGCATCGCTACCCGCCGATCCCGCACCTCACCCATTTTTTCCTGGAACGCGGAAACAATGATGGAGGTAAAAAAGGACAGCACTCCAAGCCCGCTGATGATCAGCACCATGGTCACCAGCCTGCCTTCAAAAGATTGGGGGGTAATGTCGCCATAGCCCACGGTGGACACGGTTACCAGAGACCAGTAGATGCCCTCGAAAAAGCCTTCGATCTGCCCCCCGGACTCGCGGGATTCAAACAGGTAGATCACCGAGGATCCCACCAGCAGGACGAACATCAGGAAGACAAACAGGGAAAACAGCTCTATGCGCTTCTCCCGCAGCACCGAGCTAAACTGCTGAATGCTGTGGGCATAGCGAAACATCTTGAACAGGCGGAACAACAGAAACAACCGCAAGATCCGCAAGGATCGGTAACTGGGCAGTATCGCCAGCAAATCAATAATCGCCATGGGCGAACTGATGTAGCTCCACTTGCTGCGCAGAATGCTCCACAACGCTATGGAGACACGAAACGGCTCATTGATCAGCTCGCTTTTTTCATACTCATCCAGAACAATACGATGGACACTGGAATATACCCACATGCGCCCAAGGTATTCGAGGATAAAAAAAGATACTGCCATACCCTCAAACCAGCCTGCCCAGGCGCCAAGGTCACGTTTTACACTGTACAGGAGGAGAAATACGCTGCTCAGCACCAGCGCCATCATCAACAAATCAAAATAGGGCCGGACGCGGGAATGGGGGTTTTCCAGAAGATCATAGGCCGCCTGCTTTGCGCGCTTGTACCCCTCAGACTCTTCCATCTCATAGGCCAGGCGTATCACCAGATCCGATATCTTCATGGTACGGCAGCCACCTCCAGCCGCTCGGTCTCCGCCAGCTGCACCTGGCGGCCATCCAGGGTGACGAAGCGCCGTTCCTGCAGCTGCCCGCGGTAAACCTGATAGTCGCTGACACGCCCGGATCGGCTGTCAATCACCTGTACCTGCAGAATTTGATGGCTATCTCGCCAGTTAAGGTAGATTATCACTGTAGTACCCGCCAACATCAGCACAATCACCGATGTCGCCAATACCTTGATCCAGCGTTTTTGCACCTTCTTCAATGGTTGCGGCGCAGGCGCTCTGGCAGGCCGACTGCGAAACCTTACCACGGCAATGACCAGGCCAATTACAGCCATGGTGAAAAGTATTTTGGTCAGCATGAACGAATATGGTCTTCCTTTGCTATCATGGAGTCAAAGTAACACCATTCGACATATATGAAAACTATCGCCTTACATACCAAGACAAACAATAACGAAGCCTCATTCAGTGCGAACCAGGCGTTGCGGATCGAGGCACGCTGCACAGGCAATGGCTCGCCCTTGCCAAGCAACGCAACGAAGAGCCAGAACGCCTGGTTCGCTCCCTGTGGGCGTACGTCTGGGCGGCCATCTGCAGTGTTGCGCTGGTTTGATATAGAGTGGCCGTGCTGGCGCCAACGCACCTTGCGGCGAACCACCCAGACACCCGCTGAACGTGGCTTTGTTATTGTTTGTCTTGGTATCCTATTGCTGTTTCTCCTTACCGGCTGCGGCGCACCGGAAAAGCCCACGGTTACCCTGTACCTTGCCATGCAGCGCGGCGACATCGAACAAATCGAGCGCCATATTGCCTGGAAAACCGACATGAACCAGCTTGACCGTGACGGATATGCCCCCCTGCATACCGCGGTACGCAAGGGGCGCATCGCCATTACCCATCTGCTGATCAAGGAAGGAGTGGATATCCATGTGCAGGACAGCAACGGCCATACCGCCATGTATCATGCCGTCATTGGCGCTCATCCCCGTATTGCCAACTTGCTGCTCAAGGCAGGCGCAAAACTGGATGCCGACACCTTGCTGCTGGAAGCCTCCCGCCAGGGAGTCAGCAAGCGCGAGGTAATCCGCTACCTGACAGAACATGGCGCCAACCTGGAAACAAAAGACAGCAAGGGGGATACTCCGTTGCTGATAGCCATCCGCCAGGGCAACCACAAACTGGCTAAACACCTGGTAAACTTCGGCGCCCACGTCACCATAACCGACGCCGAAGGAAAAACAGCACTGGAAATTGCAAAATCCCTGGGATTAAGGGATATTGCGCTGCTGTTACAACGCAATGGCGCAACTTAGGAGACTTGAACCCCATGGCAACCACACCCGACGAAATCAGCATCAGTTATAAAGAAGGCGACCTTGAGCTGGTCAAGGAACTGGACAAACAGGTTCTCACCAAGGGTGCCTGGACCACCATCATCTTCCGCTATCAGGACTGGAACAATTCCAAGCAGGAGTACGGCCCGGAAAAATACACCATTCGCCGCTACCAAAAGCGCAATGGTGAATACCAGCAAAAATCAAAATTCAATATTTCCAGCAAGGATCAGGCAAAAAAAATCATCGATGCGCTCAAGCACTGGACCGATGACGACTGATTGATCGCTCCTCCATGACAGAACACAGCCTGGAGATCGGCGCCATCCTCATGGGGCTGGCTGGTGGCCTGGCCATCTTCCTGTATGGCATGGAGTTATTGACCAACGCGTTGAAGGCAAGCACAGGCAAACGCCTGAAAACGCTATTGGCGCGCATGACCACCAACCGTTTCAAAGGGGTCATGGCAGGGGCTCTGGTGACTGCAATCATTCAGTCATCTTCCGTTACCACGGTGCTGGTGGTCGGCTTTGTTTCCGCCGGGCTGATGCATTTGTCGCAGACCATCCCGATTATCATGGGCGCCAGCATCGGCACCACCATTACCGCCCAGATCATCGCTTTCAAGATCACCCATTTTGCCCTGTTGATAATTGCCGGCGGGTTTGCGATGCAGTTTCTCGGCCGCAATGAAGTCACACAACGCACCGGCATCATGATTTTCGGTTTCGGCATGATCTTCTTCGGCATGAGCCTCATGGGCGATGCCACCGCTCCCCTGCGGGACTATCCTCCATTCATCAGGTTCCTGCAGGAGATGGAGCACCCCCTGTATGGCATTCTCGCCAGCGCCGCATTTACCGCCATTGTACAAAGCTCCTCCGCCACCACCGGCGTCATCATCGTTCTCGCCACCCAGGGATTGATAACCCTGGATCAGGGCATTGCCCTGGTTCTCGGCGCCAACATCGGCACCTGTGTCACCGCCTTGCTGGCAGCCATTGGCAAATCCAGAGAAGCCTTGCGAGCCGCCATGGTGCACATCACCTTCAATACCTTGGGCGTACTTGCCTGGTTCTGGTTCATTCCTGAATTCGCCGCCCTGGTTCGCTCCATCTCTCCTGTGCATACACAGCTTGCGGGCATAGATCGCCTGGCCGCAGAAACCCCGAGACAGATTGCCAACGCCCATACCCTTTTCAATGTCGGCAACACCTTGCTGTTCATCGGCTTTACTGCCTGGTTTGCAAAACTCGTTACCTGGATGATTCCGGTGACCAAGGAAGAGAAAACACACCGGGTCGCACCCAAATATCTTGACAAGAGCCTGCTGGACACACCCGCTCTCGCCCTGGATCGGGTGCGCATGGAAATCGGCCGCATGGCGGAGCGGGTATTGCCCATGTTGCGCCAGGGTGTACATCTGGCGATAGACGGCAATGCCCAGGAACTTTCGGAACTCAGCCGCATGGACAGTGAGGTGGGCATGCTTCACGGCCCGATCCTGGACTACCTGCGGGAGCTGGCCAAAGGCGACCTCAGATCAGACGAGGCGGAACTGCTGCATCATTACCTGACCATTGCCTCCTATTATGAAAGTATCGGCGACAACCTCAAGCTGCATCTCATCCATGTGGGACGAAAGCGCCTGCACGAAGAGATGGTCGTAAGTGAGGAAACCAGAAAACTGTTTGAAGAGCTGGTGGACGAACTGTTTCACCTGCTGGAACAGGCCACACAAGCTGTCACTCGCATGGACAAGAAAGCCGCGCGCAAGGTGCTCAAGGCCAAGAGCAGGATCAGTCATCTCTGCACCGATATTGAACGCCACATCGTACAGCGCATGACCGCCGAAGCCCCCATGCGCAGGATCACCTATCAGACAGAAACCGAGCTGCTGGAAGCGCTGAAGCGCGTCTACTATTTCACCAAGCGCATCGGCAAAGAGGTCTTGATGGCAGAGTTCGGGACACAGAAAGAAAAACCAGCAAGTTGATCAGCAAGGAGCCGGCTACCGGGAAACAGCAGCTCAATGCAAACCTATCGCTTGCGGCCAATCCAGCAGGGCATTGACCAGCTTGCGCTGCTCTGCAGTCAATTCAGGATCAACCGCCATGTGTGACAGCTGCTGGCAATACTCCTCCAGAACGATGCTTGCCCCTCCCCCGGGATCGGTCAGGCGATACCTGCGGTATTCTTCCCAGCGCTGTCTTTCTGCAGCATCCAGGGTTTGTGGCCAGTTACGCGCACGGTAGCGAAACAGCAATTCGGGCAGGCGGGTATCTTCAAACGCGGGATGAAAGGATGCAAGCTCTTCCGGGCTGGCGCACAGCACCTGCTCACATAGACGCCGGTCTTTGCTCGATATGAATCCACCATAAAGATTCTGATCCGGGTCAGAGCATTCCTCAAAATGCTCCCCGGAAAACACTTCCTGCACCTTTTTCTGCAGTTCCGGCGCATTGCAGATTGCCTGTAAATGCTGTTGTTCCCGCCCAGAATCCAGTTCCCATTGCTCTCTGACAGCATCCGTAAGCGTGTTCAGGGGCACCACTACCGGAGCATGATTCACGCTAATCATTTTCAGGGGAATGCGCTGCTCGCCATCCGCCAGCTCGCTGCTGGGCGTATAGAGTTTCTCACGAATCTGTTCCGCACTGAGGTCAAACAGGGGCTGGGGGTCAATCCGCAGATCATATACGATAATGCCGTTGCGGTTGACCGGATGTTGCGCCACGGGAACCACTACTGCAATGCAACCCAGGCGTGCCGGATACTTTGCTGACACATGCACCACGGGCTGCTGATCGCGCAAATTCAGCTGCTGCGCCAGCTTGTTCTTGTCCCGATTATTGAATACATAATCAAACAACCGGGGCTGTTTTTCCTTCACCAGCCTGGCCAGTGCAATCGTTGCACGAACATCCGCCAAGGCATCATGAGCGCCTTCATGCTCTATTCCATTCGCCTCTGTCAGCAGCTCGAGGCGGAAACTGGTAACACCATCCTGGTTTTGCGGCCAGTTGATCCCTTCCGGACGCAAGGCTCGCATGAGACGCACCATGTCGATAATATCCCAGCGGGAATTGCCATTCTGCCATTCCCGCGCATAAGGATCATAGAAGTTTCGGTACAGTCCGTAGCGCGTGAACTCATCATCAAAACGTATGCTGTTGTATCCCAGGGCGCAGGTGCCGGGACGGGACAACTCATCATGGATGAGATGAAAAAAGTCCGCCTCACAGACACCCTGTTCCCGGGCATACTGGGGCGTAATGCCGGTTACCATGCACGCTGCCGGTTGAGGCAACATATCATCGGCAGGTGCCACATAGAGCATCAAGGGTGAACCGACAGGATTGAAATCCAGGTCGGTGCGCATACCGGCAAACTGCACCGTCCGATCCTTGCGCGGGTCTGTTCCCCAGGTTTCATAGTCGTGCCAGTAAAAGCTGGTAGTCATGATAGTTTCCTTTTTTGGGCAGTCTGCGAGATACCACGATAAAAAGCAATCTTGATGCAAGCTCACGACTTAACAGGCTGTTGAAAAACGCAGCTTTTCGGCAGCCTGTGCGCGGCACAGGGATGTGCCGCTATTTTTATTGGCAGTAAGCCATTGAAAATGAAGGAATCGGGAAATCTCATTTTCCGACTCCGTGGTTGAAAAAGACCATGGATGGACTTTTTCAACAGCCTGTTAATGGCGCCTTGAATAACCCGGTTTTTATCACTCTGGAGAAGTCAAGAGTCTATGTAATTCAAACGCTTATGGATTCCGGAGCACGTCAAAATGACAATTATCAGAGACACCCTATAATTCAGGTATTGCCTGAATGGCGCTTAACTTAAACCAAAAACTCTGGTCATCCCGGCGCATGCCGGGATCCAGGGCGGCCGCCTATTCCCGGAATTCTGGATTCCGGCTCGCGCCAGAATGACGAGTAACGAACTTTTTGGCTTAAGGGCACCTCGAAAAATCGTCATTCCGGCGGAAGCAGGAATCCATAACTTGCTGATTTATATGGATCCCGGCTTTCGCCGGGGTGACGAAAAACGAATTATTCGAGGTTCCCTTAAGTAAGCGCCATTCAGTTATTGCCTGGATGTTGCTATGGATTTCCCCCCATCAGATACTAGGCTCCTCGACGTTTTGAGTGGAATTATCCCAAAAACCTGTGCCAGTATATCCAAAATTACTGGCATGAGGAAAAAGCATGGACGGCAACGAGATATTGCTTCTTGGGTTAGGCATTCAG
>JAJRUY010000181.1 GCA_024277555.1 Gammaproteobacteria bacterium
GGCCATATTCAGGTGTATGGCAACGATGAAATAGCGTCCATGGGCCGGTCTTTCAACAGCCTGATAGATGAACGGCGTGAGGCAGAAAGAAGGCTGTATCTTGTATCCAGGGTTTTTGACAGTACCGCAGATGGTATTGTGGTTACTGACCCTGAGCAGAAGATTGTCCTGGTGAATCGGGCGACAACCCTGATCACGGGTTTTTCCGAGGAGGAGCTGGTAGGCAAAACCCCGCGGGTGCTGAGCTCCGGCCGCCATAAAAAGGAATTTTATCAGGCCATGTGGAAGACCATTGCAGAAAAGGGCTCCTGGCAAGGTGATATCTGGAACCGGCGCAAGAATGGAGAAGTCTATCCGCAATGGCAGAATATCAGCGAGGTAAGGGACGATAAAGGGCGCTTGCTCAACTATATCTCGGTATTTTCTGATATCAGCGCCATCATGCAGTCCCAGGCGCAACTGGAGCATCTGGCCCACCATGACCCGCTTACCGGGTTGCCGAATCGTTTGTTGCTGGATCAGCATCTTGTCCAGGGTCTGGAGCGGGCTTATCGCCAACATCAATTGATGGCAGTGTTGTTCCTTGATCTGGATCGCTTCAAGAATGTCAATGACTCTATGGGACATCTGGCCGGTGACGCACTCTTGAAGCAGGTTTCCCAGCGCCTGAAGCAGCTGGTTCGGGCGGAAGATCTGGTCGCCCGCCTGGGGGGAGATGAGTTTGCCATTGTTCTGGAATCTCCTGCGGATGCAATGAGCGTTGGATTGGTTGCGCAAAAGTGTATCGACGCCTTTGCCGAACCTTTCATGATCGACAACAGTGCCGTATACGTCAGTACCAGTATCGGCATCAGCATTTTTCCGGATGATGGCGCTGATCCTGCTGACCTGATCAAACATGCGGATACCGCCATGTACCATGTCAAGGAATGCGGGAGGAATGCATTCCAGTTTTACAACAGGCAGATGACCGAGCAGGCGGTGCAACGCCTGACCATAGAGAATGAGTTGCGTGAAGCTATCAATAATCAAGACTTTACCCTCTATTACCAGCCGCAGATTTGTCTTGCCAGCGGCCGCATCATTGGCGCGGAGGCACTGATCCGCTGGCAGAAATCAACCGGTGAGTTCATCGCGCCGGATGCTTTTGTGCCGGTTGCAGAAGAGTCTGGCCTGATTGAATATATTGATCGGTGGGTACTGCAGAAAGCCTGTTCAGAGGTGGTTCAATGGCAGAAGGAAGGAGCTTTGCTGGATTTCATAGCAGTCAATATCTCCGGTTTTTCCATAGAACATGGCCTGTTGATCGAGATGGTGGAAAACGCCTTGCAGCAAAGCCAGTTGACCCCGGATCGCCTGGAGCTGGAAATCACGGAAGGCTATTTGATGGAACACAAAGACGCAGCGGTGAAAGCCATCGACAAACTGCGCAAGCTTGGGGTGATGTTTTCCATCGATGACTTTGGCACCGGCTATTCTTCACTGAGCTATTTGAAGACCCTGCCGGTGAACAAGCTGAAGATTGATCGCTCCTTCATCCGGGATATTCATAGCAATGAATACGACAAGGCAATCGCCATGTCGGTGATTGCATTGGGGCACAGTATGTGGATGGAGGTTATCGCCGAGGGCGTGGAGATGGAGGAGCAGGCCAAAATTCTCTCTTCATTGGGGTGCGATTCCGTTCAGGGCTATTTCTATAGCAAGCCGGTGCCTGGAGATGCTTTTCTCAAGCTGCTGCAAAAGCAACAGTAACCCCAATTCCGGGGCTGATTCCGGCTGGTTTTCCTCGTCTCCAGGTGGCTGGGGAATGTTATAAGCTCTTCAAGTTACTGGACAAATCGCCTCCATTATGGTAATAATGAAAATCGTCCAGCAGCAAGAACCAGAAAAATATCTGGCAATAGGGGCGAATAGTCGATTTATGTAACTGGCAGAAGCGTTGCCGGCAGTCCAGAAGAACAGGGTTGTTGCATGGATGTGGCCTGTTTCCATGTCGGCCTAAAAATAATAACCTGGGGTGGGCATTGTGCCTGATAAATGTTATGGACTTATCCAGAACTCGAAAGTTTAACGGCTTCCCTAAAAATGGGCTTGTTCTTCTTGTCGCTGTTGCGGGACTATCGGCATCTGCCGTGGTTCAAGCGGGCATCGTAGGGAGCGCTCATGATTTCAGTGCATTCGGCTGGTCGAACGGGGAGATCTGCACGGTCTGCCATACGCCCCACAATGCAACCAATGCAGAAGTCGCCCCGCTCTGGGGACACACCCTCTCCACAGCAACCTATCAGGTCTATCAAAGCGTATATTCAGCCCCCAGAGACACGATTTTTGCCCAAGGCGTGATCCACCCCCCCGGGCCGGAATCCCTTGTGTGCCTGTCGTGCCATGATGGCACTGTTGCCCTGGATTCATTTGGAGGCAATGTCGGGAGTTCATATATTTCCGGAACCAAGCTGATCGGCACTGATTTGAGAGATGATCATCCCATCGGGGTGGAATGGACACATCAAGTGGTATGGGACAATACGACGGCAAACTGTACAAAATGTCATATTGATATTCCAATGCCTTTTGACAAAATGCCCCTGCCGTTTTTCAAGAGTACCGGAGCGGCGCGCATGGAATGCTCTACCTGCCACGATCCCCATAATGGTGATTCCAACGAGATGCTGTTGAGAAAAACCAATGCAGGTTCCAGTTTGTGTTTGCATTGCCACGATCAGTAAATCCGTACCGGCTTGACTAACCCGGATATTTCGCCAGGACACTGAAATAACAACATAAGATGCTGTTTTTATTAATCATTGCGCCTATATTAGCAAAGTGCAAGATGTTGCCGGGTGTTTGTTAAGTCCGCCCTTGCACCGATCTTGTTGCCCAGAGACGATATTTCTTCACTCATCAATAGCTTGGGCTATTGATTCGATCAGAAATTCGCCTCTGAACAACAATCTCGGCACAATCATCGGAC
>JAJRUY010000182.1 GCA_024277555.1 Gammaproteobacteria bacterium
CCTTGCACCGATCTTGTTGCCCAGAGACGATATTTCTTCACTCATCAATAGCTTGGGCTATTGATTCGATCAGAAATTCGCCTCTGAACAACAATCTCGGCACAATCATCGGACTTCCAGGTGAAACATCCGGGCTAGGCATCGGCGGTTTCCTGCTGGGGGGTTATCTGTTCGAGCGGAAATCCCGGGGTTAGCGGGCAAACCCCCGCAGCTCCGTTTCCAGTTCCTTTCCCAGGGCAATGACCTTGAAGCGCTCCCCCATGGCGTCCGGCATGATGAGTTGCTTGACCCCTTGCACCGCCACCATGTGCCCTGGCACATCCCCGGGATCGGATTGCGCCAACAGCTCTTCCAGCCCGCAGCCCAAAAGAAAATTCGCCTGGCTATCAAAGCCCAGCAGCCCCAGCCCTGCCTTTTCCCCCGCCTCGGCAACCGCAGTAAAATCCACATTGGCGGTAATGTCCTGCAGTCCGGGACGCAGCAGTGCATCCTCATGGGCCTGGTGGCGGTAATGGCAGATGAGGGTGCCCATGTTGCGCTGGGGATGGTAATACTCCTGCCGGGTGTAGCCATAGTCGATGAGCAACACCACAGCCCGGCGCAGCCGTTTCCCCAGCATTTCCAGCCAGGGCGTAAGGCGCAGGTTCACTTCCGAGACATAGCCAGGCTGCAACTCGCCGGTTTCTTTTTCAATAGCCATGACCGCCGCCTGCAATTCCTTCCCTGCTGGTTGCCAGTACAGCGCCAGGCCACCATTCCGCATGGTTACGCACTGCTCCTCTACGCCCTGTTCACTGCGACGAAAAACATGCACGGGCATGGCATCCAATAGCTCATTGGCCAATACCATGCCGGTAAAATCCTGGGGGACTTCCGTCACCCATGTCACATGATCGGCCAGATACGGCGTCTGCTGGCGCAGGGTCTGGCGCTGGCGCTGTTGCAGTTCCGGGCTGAGTTCGAGAATCCGGTAGGTCACGGGATGATCCGGCAGCAGGCATTCCAGTTCGGCCAGGATCTGTGCGGCCATCAAACCGGTGCCAGCGCCAAATTCCAGTATTTCCCGTATACCGGCCTGCTCCAGCACCTGATGACATTGGCGCGCCAGACAGCGGCCAAAATACGGGGATATCTCCGGCGCAGTGACAAAATCACCACCCTTGCCAAACTTGTGCGCGCCGCTGACGTAATACCCCAAACCCGGTGCATACAGGGCCAGCTCCATGTAGCGGTCGAAAGGCAGGGTGCCCCCAGCGTCACGAATTTCCTTTTCCAGCAAGGCCATCATGGCCTGCTGCTGGGACTGCTCTGCGGTGGATAGATCAGGAAGGTTCATTGAATGAGGGTCGTTGGGTAAACTGATTTTGTCAATTTAGCTCGAATTCAGGTTATAACCGTCTTTCCCGCGCACGCGGGAATCCAGAGCTGCGGAGTAAAAGGCCATTCGGCAGTTTCTTTCGCTGGATTCCTGCTGACCCAGGAATGACAAAAGAAATATAGCTGAGTTTTATCGCAAATCGCTTTAAGGTGCCTCGAAAAATCGTCATTCCGGCGCACGACTCCAAGGATGGAGGAGGTAGAGCGAAGCAGGATGCCAGAGCCGAGGCCGGAATCCATAAGTTCCTGAAAACCATGGACACCGGCCTGCGCCGGTGAGACAAAAACGGAATTTTTCGAGATACCCTTTAGACATGAAATTAAAGCAAACGCTCCAGATCACGGCAGGCGCTCAAGACCCGAATCAACTCGATGCCGTTTTCAAATTCCTGGTAGAAAAGGATATAGTCACCAACAGGAAAACTCCGGATATTCGGAAGAAGCTCTGGTCGCAACCTCCCCATTCCCGGGTTCTCAGCCAAACGCCATGCGGCATCGCCCAGTTGCTCGACCCAAGCGTCCTCTGCGGTCAGATTATCCTGTGCAATGTATAACCAGATATCCAGCAAGTCTTCTTCTGCCAGAGGGCGCTTGAGAAGCCGAGGCATCCTGGCTATTTCTGCCCGGCAAGTCTTTTTCTGCCTTTTTGTTTTATGGCGCCAATGCCCAAGGGTGTGGCCTCGCCACTTTCCATACCTTGGCGCAGATCATTCCGAAGGCGATTAATCTGCTTTTCCCTGTCTTCCAGCAGGCGCAGGGCATCCCTGATCATTTCACTGGCGGAATGGTAACGCCCGGAATCAAGCTGGTTCTTGATAAATTCATCGAAATGAGGAGTGAGTGAAACATTCATCGGCATCCCCAATAACAATAATTGTTATTGGTGCAGTATGGTATCCAATATCAAGCTTGTCAATCTTCTGTCCACCGGCTTAATAGCGGTTTGCAGATAGTGTGGATAGATTCATACCTTTGATTTATAGCGTATTTTTCATGTCATCTCTGACACAGCTCATAAATCAAAGTCCTGACCCGAATGGCACTTACTTAAAGTATTGTGTCCCCGGAACTTCCCCGGAACTTCCACCCGAAACTTCTAAGCAACCCATCGCCTCCTCGCCTTCCAAAGATCATGGTCAAGCTGCATACCAGCCCAAATCTCGGCACGACCGCCGTTTTCGGTACCAAGCCATTGCTCTATCTTCAATGCCATTTCAGGTGTAATACCTGTCTGCTCATGGATCAAACGAGACAGAGTAACCCGCGCAACCCCCAACTGGCGTGCGGCCTCGGTCACGCTCAACCCCAATTCCGGCAGAATATCCTCACGCAAAATGCTGCCGGGATGAGGTGGACTGTATTGAATACCCATCAAACCCATTCCTCTTTCAGTGATAGTCCTGATAATCGAGCAAAATCACATCATTGCCCTCAAACCGGAAAGTCAGACGCCAGTTTCCGCTAACGCTGATTGACCAATGTCCCGCCAAGCCGCCTTTGAGTGGATGCAATCGCCAACCCGGCAGGTTGAGGTCAGCATGACCAGTAGCCCGGTTGAATACCGCAAGCTGTCTGGACAACTTTTCAGCATGTTGC
>JAJRUY010000183.1 GCA_024277555.1 Gammaproteobacteria bacterium
CAGGAAATCATCCAGAAACTCACCGATCAACATGTAAAGGAAATTGATGAACTGCTGGAAGGCAAGGAAAAGGACTTGATGGCCGTCTGATTACCATCGACGGCCCCCAGCACACTTTTGTGGACAAGATACCAAAACATGTCGCCATCATCATGGATGGCAACGGGCGTTGGGCAGAGCAACAGGGGAAGGCTCGCCATGCAGGGCATCGCGCTGGCGTGGAAACCGTGCGCAGGGTGATTGAGGTCTGCGGCCAGCAAGGTGTCAAGGTGCTCACGCTGTTCGCATTCTCCAGTGAAAACTGGCAGCGACCGAAAACCGAGGTAAAAATGCTCATGGAGCTGTTTTTTACCGCCCTTAACCGGGAAATCCGGCGTATGCACAAGCGCAATGTCCGGTTGCGCATCATTGGCGACATCAGCGCCTTTTCCGACAAGCTGCAAGAGTTGATTCGTGAAAGCGAGAAAGTTACCGCAGCCAATGATGGCTTGCTGCTGCAGGTTGCAGCCAATTATGGTGGCCGCTGGGATATCACCCAGGCTGCCCGCAAGCTGGCCGTCCGGGTCGAAAACAACGAACTGAAACCCGATCAGATTACCGAAACCGAATTGGCGCAATGTCTGTCCTGTGCCGATGTGCCTGATCCTGACCTGTTTATCCGCACGGGTGGAGAAAAGCGTATCAGTAATTTTCTTTTGTGGCAGTGCGCCTACACGGAATTGTACTTTTGTGAAATCCTCTGGCCGGACTTCAGCAAGGATGATTTGCTGACTGCTTTTCAGGACTACGCCGGGCGCCAGCGCCGATTTGGGCGCACTGCAGAGCAGATGCAGTAATGCTCAAGGCACGATTACTGACCGCCCTGGCTCTGGTGCCCCTGGTTGTACTGGGGGTGCTGTACCTGCCCAATCCGCTGTTTGCCCTGGTTCTTGCTGTTGTTGTGCTGGGCGGCGTTTGGGAACTGGGCAACCTGTGTGGATTGCAAAAGACTTCTGCCCGTTTCCTGCCACTGCTGATTATGGCAGGGATTATGGGGGTTCTGTACGCCGGGCGGAATGACTCCTGGGCAAACTGGATGGTTCTGGCCCTGGCCCTTTGGTGGACAGCCGTGTTGCTGGTGCTTTTGTCTGGAAAGCTGAAGCTCGAAGTAAAAACCAGCCCGCGTCCGCTGTTGCTGCTTTCTGGCTTGACCGTTTTGGCCGGCGTATGGCTGGCCCTGGTCAGGTTGCACGGCATTGTTCCTCATGGCCCCGGGCTGATGATGTTCTTCCTGGTTCTGATCTGGGTTGCCGATTCTGGCGCCTATTTTTCCGGAAGGGCGTTTGGCAAGCGCAAGCTGGCGCCGCATATCAGCCCGGGAAAAACCTGGGAAGGCGTTGCCGGAGCCCTGCTTGGCGGAGTGTTCTGCGCCCTGGTTCTGGCGTACCTGCGCTGGCTGGACATATCCACTCCCCTGTTGATTGTATTGTGCGTGAGTACAGTAATGATTTCTGTAGGAGGAGATCTCTGGGAAAGCGTGCTCAAACGGGAGCGGGGCGTAAAGGATAGCGGCAACTTGCTGCCAGGTCATGGAGGGGTGCTGGATCGCATCGACAGCCAGATCGCCGCCGGGCCTTTTTTCCTTGCCGGGCTGCTGTTGCTGGGAGTGACGAATTGATTGGCGTGAGCATACTTGGCTCTACCGGCTCCATCGGCAAGAGTACCCTGGATGTGCTGGCGCGCCACGGGGATCGCTATCGCGTGGTGGCCTTGAGTGCAAATACCGATGTGGAAGCCATGTGGCAACAGTGCCTGGATTTCCAGCCGCAGCTGGTGGCTATGGCGGATATCGATAGTGCCAGGCAGCTTGCAAGTCGGTTGGCGGCACAAGGGGCGGAAATCGAGGTGTTGGCCGGAGAGGAAGGGCTACAGGCCGTGGCCTGCCATGTGGATGCCGTTCAGGTAATGGCATCCATTGTAGGGGCGGCTGGTCTGCTGCCTGTTCTGGCAGCGGTTGAAGCGGGAAAACGTATTCTGCTGGCCAACAAAGAAGCCTTGGTGGTTGCCGGCGGCTTGTTCATGGAGGCGGTGCGCAGGAACAAGGTTCTGGTGCTGCCCATCGATAGTGAGCACAACGCCGTATTTCAATGCCTGCCGGCAGGCGATTTGCGGGGACTGGAAGCAAAGGGGGTCAGGCGCATTCTGCTCACCGCCTCTGGCGGCCCTTTTCGATGTCTGGATGCTGATCAGCTGCAACAGGTTACACCGGAGCAGGCCTGTGTCCATCCCAACTGGGATATGGGGCGCAAGATTTCTGTCGATTCGGCCACCATGATGAACAAGGGGCTGGAGGTGATCGAGGCCCATTGGCTGTTTGGTGCCGCACCGGACAAGATTCAGGTAGTCGTTCACCCCCAGAGCGTCATCCATTCCATGGTGGAATATGCAGATGGCTCGGTGCTGGCGCAACTGGGCAATCCCGATATGCGCACCCCCATTGCCCATGCCCTGGCCTGGCCGGAACGCATTTCCTCTGGTGTGGACAGCCTGGATCTTTTTCAGATCGCGCATCTGGATTTCGAGCCGCCTGACCTGCAGCGTTTTCCCTGTCTTGCCCTTGCCTATCGGGCAATCGAGGAAGGAGGAAGCATGCCGGCAATCCTGAATGCGGCAAATGAGGTGGCGGTGGCGGCCTTTCTGCGCAGAGAAAC
>JAJRUY010000184.1 GCA_024277555.1 Gammaproteobacteria bacterium
GAAAAACAGGCAGTTGAGTGAAGACGAGGCCTATTCCCTGCTACGCAAGACGGCGATGGAAAAGAACCGGAAGCTGGTGGAGATTGCCGAGCATATTGTTTCTGCGGCTGAGTTGTTGCGGCCCTGATCGCATTCATGCCCCGCCCTGTTTTGGTGCGATAACTCTGGTATATGCACTGAAATCGACAACAGGAGGGGTAAGCGGGCAAAAGTGGTCATGGCAAATCCTGAGAAATCAATGCCATGCAGATATTGGCATGATGGTTGCCCGTTAGTTTGCAACTGGTTGTAAAACAGAATTGATATTGAAAAACAGCACAACCCAACGGTGGGTTCACTCTACATAGAGTCGTGTTGAACCAGGTCAGCCAACGATGGCCGGCCATAATTATCGGATAACGGCGTCCGTTTTGGTCGAGGCAGATACTGTCTCGACTGAAGCGTGACGCCGTTTTTTTTGGCGCTGAATTTTTATCAAGATCGAGGTTGTCTATTATGTACTGCAAGAAGAAATCTGTCCCGACTGGCCGTCGTCTGTCTGTGAAGAAAACAGTGGCTGCCCTTTCATTGTCATTGACTATGTACGCCGGCACAGCTGTTGTGGGCATGAGCGCAGCTGTGGCGGCGCTAGGGGAGCCGGAAAAAGAAGACCTGAAGTTCGGCTTTATCAAGCTCACCGATATGGCTCCTTTGGCCATCGCCTACGAAAAAGGTTATTTCGAAGACGAGGAGCTGTTTGTGCAACTGGAGGCACAGGCTAACTGGAAAGTCCTGCTGGATGGTGTCATCAACGGTGAGCTCGATGGTGCGCACATGCTTGCCGGTCAGCCGCTGGCAGCAACCATTGGCTATGGCACCAGGGCGCATATCGTTACGCCTTTGAGTATGGATCTGAACGGCAATGGCATTACGGTTTCCAATGAGGTCTGGAAGCAGATGAAACCCCATATTCCCAAGCGAGCCGATGGAAAGCCCAAGCATCCCATCAGCGCTAGCGCCTTGAAGAAAGTGGTGGACAAGTACAAGGATGAAGGCAAGCCCTTCAAAATGGGCATGGTATTCCCGGTATCCACCCACAACTATGAGTTGCGCTACTGGCTGGCCGCCGGTGGTTTGCATCCAGGTTATTACGCGCCCGACAAGGGTGATACCAGTGGCACCATTGATGCGGATGTGTTGCTCTCGGTCACTCCACCACCGCAGATGCCTGCCACCATGGAAGCCGGCACCATTTATGGATACTGCGTGGGAGAACCCTGGAATCAGCAGGCGGTGTTCAAGGGTATTGGCGTGCCGGTCATCACCGACTACGAGATCTGGAAAAACAATCCCGAGAAGGTGTTTGGCATGACCAGGGAATTCACCGAAAAAAATCCCAACACCACGGTGAGGATAGTAAAGGCAATGATTCGTGCGGCCAAATGGCTGGATGACAACGACAATGCCAATCGTCCCGAAGCGGTGAAAATCCTGTCCAAGCCTGGCTATGTGGGTGCGGACTACGAGGTGATTGCCAATTCCATGACGGGAACCTTTGAATATGAAAAAGGCGACAAGCGCCCGGTGCCGGACTTCAATGTTTTTTTTCGCTACAACGCCACCTATCCCTACTACTCCGATGCCATCTGGTATCTGACCCAGATGCGCCGCTGGGGGCAGATTCCCGAGCACAAGCCGGACAGCTGGTATATGGACGTGGCCAAAAAAGTCTATCGTCCGGACATCTATGAAAAGCGGCAAAGGAATTGATAGCAGAAGGCAAGATTCCGGCGTCAGAATTTCCCGATTTTAGCAAGGAAACCGGTTTCCGTCCGCCACAGAACGAGTTCATGGATAACGTGATCTATGACGGAACCAAGCCCAATGCCTATATCGACAGCTTGAAAATTGGTCTGAAAGGCAAGGCGAAACCCTAGCCCGGATAATTCACCAGGACACTGAAATAACAACATAAGATGCTGTTTTTATAAATCATTGCTCCTATGTTAGCAAAGTGCAATATGCTGCCGGGTGTTTGTTAAGTCCGCCCTTGCGCCGATCTTGTTGCCCAGAGACGATATTTCTTCGTTCATCAATAGCTTGGGCTATTGATTCGATCAGAGTCGACCCTGAACAACAATCCCGGCGCAATTATCGGATTTCCAGGTGAAACATCCGGGCTAAAGTTGATTAATTTGTTTTTTGTCACCCCGGCGAAAGCCGGGGTCCAGATAAATCAGCAAGTTATGGATTCCGGTTTCCACCGGAATGACGGTTTTTTGAGGTGTCCTTAATTTCAAATGGCAATACTGACCACTTGCAATGTGGTGGTCAGAACCAGAAGCACAGGTAAGTATCATGAGTAGCACAGCAGATTCCAGTAACCCGGAAAAGCCCTTGTTGTTCGGCGGCTTTGCCAGTGGCATGTCGTCACAAAAACGGCACAAATTGTTGTTGAGTATTTTTTTGCCGGCAGTGGCGATCAGCATTTTTCTCATGCTTTGGTCGGTATCGGCAAAAAATATCCACACTTCCCTGGGCACCTTTCCCGGCCCGGCACAGGTATGGGTGCAGGGCCAGAATCTGTGGAAGGAGCACCGGGAAGAAAGAGCCAAGGCGGCAGCCTTTGATGAGCGCCAGCAAAAGCGTATGGAAAAAGCTATTGCCGATGGCAAGCCGCCGGAAAAAATCGAAAAGATGAAGAAGCGCAAATACACCGGCAAGGAGACATTCATCGATCAGATCTTCACCAGTCTCTGGACCGTCGCCGTGGGCTTCTTGCTGGCATCGATTATCGCCATTCCCATCGGCATCGTCACCGGCATGAACAGCATGTTGTACATGGCGATCAACCCTATTGTGCAGATGTTCAAGCCGGTTTCTCCCCTGGCCTGGCTGCCACTCATCACCATGGTGGTATCCGCCGTGTATGTGAGTAGTGATCCGATGTTCTCCAAATCCTTCGTCACATCCGCGCTGACGGTTTCCCTGTGCTGCCTGTGGCCGACCCTTATCAATACCACGGTGGGCGTGTCCTCGGTAGACAAGGACTTGATCAATGTCAGCCGGGTGCTGCGCCTCAACTCGTGGACCAAGACCTTCAAAATCGTGCTGCCTTCAGCCATTCCCATGATCTTTACCGGTCTGCGTCTTTCCCTGGGGATCAGCTGGATGGTGCTGATTGCGGCAGAAATGCTGGCGCAAAACCCCGGTCTGGGAAAATTTGTCTGGGATGAGTTTCAGAACGGCAGCTCCAACTCGCTGGCGCGCATCATGGTTGCGGTGCTGGTCATAGGCTTCATTGGTTTCCTGCTCGATCGCAGTATGCTGGGCCTGCAGCGGTTGGTGTCGTGGGACAAGAATGCGGTGTTGAGATAATAGAGTCAGGCCGTCGAACAGTATTTAATCAGGAGCAAACAATATGTCTTCATATCTGGAAATAGATCACATCAGCATTACTTTCCCCACGGACAACGGGCCATTGGAAGTACTCGATAGTGTCAACCTGAAAGTCGAGAAAGGTGAGGTGATCTCTCTGATCGGTCATTCGGGCTGTGGTAAATCCACGGTGCTGAATATCGTTGCCGGGCTGTTGCAGGCCACCTCGGGTGGCGTGGTGCTGGAAGGGCAGGAAGTGAATGAACCCGGCTCCGACCGTGCTGTAATCTTTCAGCACCATTCGCTCATGCCATGGCTCAGCGTGTACGAGAACGTGCGTCTGGCTGTCGATCAGGTGTTCAAGAAGAGCAAAAGCAGGCAGGAGCGCCATGACTGGATACTGCATAACCTGGAGCTGGTGCATATGAGCCATGCTCTGGAGCGCCGTCCCGATGAAATTTCGGGTGGCATGAAGCAGCGGGTAGGCATCGCCCGGGCTTTGGCCATGCAGCCCAAGGTGCTGTTGATGGACGAGCCTTTTGGCGCCCTGGATTCCCTGACCCGCACTCACATGCAGGATTCTCTGATGGAGATCCAGCAGGAGCTCAACAATACCGTGATCATGATTACGCATGATGTGGATGAGGCGGTGCTGCTGTCCGACCGCATCGTGATGATGACCAATGGCCCCTCGGCGCGGGTGGGAAATATTCTGGATATCGACCTGGAAAGGCCCAGGGATCGGCTGGCGCTGGCGGAAGATCCCCGTTTCAACCACTACCGGGCTGAGGTGGTGAAGTTCCTGCACGACCGGCATACGGCGCAGCCAGAGGCGTCAGCGCCGGCAGCAGAAAAGAATGGCGGGCCTGCCTTGCGCATAGCCAGTTGAATTGGTGGTCTTCTACATCAGCGCGGCTTCCTGATTCCTGCCGGGTTATGTGTTGCTCAACGCTGCTGTGCTGTCAGTCGTGCATACAATAACGGCAACTGTCCCGGCAATTCCATGGGGTCGCGGATGACCACAAAGCCGCTGGAGCCGAACAGATGGGGCAGGTAGTCGTTGCCTTTTTGGTCGATGGTGACGCAGAAAGGATGAAAGCCGAGATTGCGCACTGCCTGGATGGCGTGGCGGGTGTCTTCGATACCATAGCGGCCTTCGTACTGATCCAGGTCATTGGGTTTGCCGTCGGTAAGTATCAGCAGCAATCTGCGGCCTGCACCCTGGCGTTTCAATACTTCTGCAGCAAAACGGATGCCCGCGCCCAGGCGGGTGTAATAACCGGGTTTCAGGGCTTGGATGCGCCCGCGAATATGACTGTTGTAGCTTTCATCGAAAGCCTTGATGGCGTGGATGCGAACCGGATCCCGTTTGCGTGAGGTGAAGCCGTAGATGCCGAACTGGTCGCCGGTGGCCGTCAGGCTTTCCGCAAACAGGTACAGACTGTCCTGAATGACATCCATTACCCTGGAGTGATCGTTTACCCAGGTGTCCGTGGACAAGGACAGATCCGCCAGCAGCAGGCAGGCCAGATCCCGGGCGCCGGCATTCATCTGCCGGTAGAGATTGTCCGCCGCCACATTACAGCCGCTGGCCCGATCCGTGCGGTAACGCAGGTAGGCATCCAGATCCACCGCATCACCTTCCGGCCGGAAGCGGTGCCAGATGCGTGCAGGTGCCAGCGCCTGAAACTGGCTGCGCAGTTTGCGGGCAGTTTTTTGCAGGTGACTGGGAAGGGGCAGGGGCGGGGCATCTGTTGCCACCAGTTCCACGATACGGCAGTGATCGGGAATCAGCCGGCGCTTTTTCCAGTCCCATTCGGGCAGCATTAAATCGTCGCTGATGATTTCATCATCTTCCGATTCGGAAGGCAGATCCAGGTCGAATTTTATTTTGGTTTTGGGGGGTTTGCCATTGCGGGAAATGCTGATTTTATCCAGATCCCGTGCCACTTCATCCTCTTGTTCCTGGTTTTGATCTTCTTCCTTGCTGCGATCCACATTTACATACTCTCCCCAGGAGAAGATATTTTCCATGCGTACCGTGATCATGCCGCGCTCTTGATCCTGGGACTGAGCCTGTTCAGTTTCCTTGCGCTGGACTTCCTCTAGCTCCCTGGCTCTGCTGCCGGTTTGCTCGTCCTGGGAGGGTTCGTGAGCCGGCATACTGGCAGGCCGGGGCGGGTTGGGATGCAGCCACAGGGGAACTGGCAACGGCATGCGCCTGGCAGGGGGGAGTCGATCCATGCTGCCTGGTTCTATCAACGCCCGGCGTATGGCCTGTTCCTGGGCGATTTCGTCAGCTGGCCACCTGCCGGTGGATCGTTGCTCCAGGTGCGCCTCTACCAGCCCCAGGTATTTTTCCTGCAAACCGGGGTATTGCTGCAGAGCCGCCCGGGTAAGTTTCTGGTTGTGTGCAAACCAGGCTTCCTGATGCGTATTGGTTTCCATGGCGGCAAGTGCGCCCAGCCACAGATAGAGATCACGGTTCAGGCTGCTGTCCGGGAAGCAATCGATCTGTGGCGGCAGGCGCAGGGCATTTTCATCCCGCCATGCCAGCTCGGTTTTCTTGTTGGTGCCTGCCATGCGCTGCAGCATGCTGCGGCGGGAGCTGATGAGAGTGGCGTCGGCTCCGGCGATTTCCAGCGCACCATCACCTCCCAGAGCGCGAAACCAGATGCCGAGAAGGTGCTGAATATCACTCAGTAATATAGCTGCCTCGGGATAGCGTTGCTCGCTGTGTTGGGTAATAAAGGTATGCCACCAGCTGCCGACATGCTCTTCCATTTCCACCAATTCAAGGAGCTTGGAAACCTTCTTGGTCATTGTCTGTTCCCTTTATCTCATCGCTTGGCGGCGGATCACTGGTTCCGGGGCAGGCTGATTTTGATTACTTCCATCAGCGCGCTGCGGGTTTCCAAGTCGTCGGTAAGGGGTTCCGCCATGGCGGCGAGACAGGATTCGCTGGCATTCATGCCGCTTTTTATCAGGCGGGCAGCATAGATAAGCAGGCGGGTGGAGGCAGCCTCTTCCAGGTCATGGTCTTTGAGCACCCGCAGTGCCGCCGCCAGTTTTACCAGTGCCCGGGCGGTCTTCTCGTCAATGCCGGTTTCACGCTGGATGATTTCCTGTTCCAGTTCAGGAGCCGGGAAGTCAAAGGTCATGCCGA
Organism: Gammaproteobacteria bacterium; assembly: GCA_024277555.1. Classification (GTDB taxonomy): domain Bacteria; phylum Pseudomonadota; class Gammaproteobacteria; order Chromatiales; family Chromatiaceae; genus Thiolapillus. The sequence continues at coordinate 6,524 of JAJRUY010000184.1, forward strand.
CAAAGCGCTGCCGGGTGGAGGGCTTCATTCCTTTGAGAATATTTTGATAGCCCGGGTTGAAAGAGACCACCAGCATGAATTCCCTGGGAGCCTTGAGTGTCTCCCCGGTGCGCTCGATGGGCAGAATGCGCCGGTCATCGGTCAATGGATGAATCACCACGGTGGTGTCCTTGCGGGCTTCCACGACTTCATCCAGGTAACAGATGGCGCCTTCCCTGACGGCACGGGTAAGTGGCCCGTCCACCCAGAAAGTACCCTGGTCGCCAATCAGGTGACGGCCTACCAGATCGGCGGCGGTCAGGTCATCATGGCAGGAAACAGTGTACAGGGGGCGCTTGAGACGTGCGGCCATGTGCTCAATAAAGCGGGTTTTGCCGCAGCCCGTAGGCCCCTTGATCATTACTGGCAGCTGATTGTTCCAGGCTTGCTGAAACAATTCTGATTCGTTTCCCTGGGGGAGGTAGAAAGGGATGGTTTCCGAGCTCAACAGGTAATACTCCTAGAGGTTGTCCTGATTCCAAGAGGGATTCAGGGTTATGCCGAGATGTAAAAGGCGTAACTTATCAGTGATCCTGCCAGCAGCAGCCAGATGGCAACAGCCCAGCGCCAGAATCCTGATACCCGCCTGAGATCCATAAAATAATCGCCGATCAGCTGTCCTTTCAGCAGGGCGATGCCGAGTACCATCAGCGAGACTTGCAAGCCGGAAAACTGTTTCAAGCCGATGAACCAGGTTACAAGAGTCAGCCCCATGAGCAGCAGGAAGATCCAGGTGCAGGGACGGACAAGGTATTTGTTTTCAGTCATGGTATTCATTTCATCACATAGACCAGGGGGAACAGTATCATCCATAGCAGATCCACCATATGCCAATAGCTGGCGCCAGTTTCAACGCCGGTATGTTCCCGGGCGGAATACCCGCCGGCATGTGCTTTGAGCGCAACGGCCACCAGTATAACCATACCGAGGGCTACATGCAGGAAATGAAAAAATGTCAGGGACAAGTAGAACATATAGAAGGTGTTGGTGCTCAGGTTGATGCCTTGGGAAAAATGGTTCTCGTACTCTATTGCTTTGATAACCAGAAAAACCAGACCCATGAACAGGGCTGCGAGGAGCCATTGAAAGCATTTTTTGCTGTCGTCAACTTTGATAGCGGCTACTGCACGCACCACAAAATAGCTGCTGGTGATGAGTGCCAGGGTATTGAGCAATGCGGCATTTTGATCCAGGGTTGCCTGGTAGGTATTGAACAGCTCGATGTGATTGGCCCGGGTGAAGGCATAGGCAGCAAAAAAGATGCCAAATACCAGCAGCTCCGCCATGATGAAGATCCAGATGACCAGATCGCCAGGGGGCCATTTGCTTTTTTCCATGGGGTTCATCCGGTTTTCGTGATCCCGAAATTGAATAAGGCGGATGATAATTCATCCGCCTTATAGTTACTAACATGTGAATTCGCAAGGAAGGCGGGTGCCTTCCTTGCGAGAGTGCTTACTTGTTTAACGGCTCCACGGTTGCCTCCGGCTCATCCTGGCCAACAAAGAAGCTGGCGATGTATACAATGAGTCCGATGAGGAAGATGATGCCCGTAATTTCCCGCAACCAGTAGAACAGGGCGATCTTGTCCTGCACCACCATGAAGTCCATGGGGTTGTCGCTGAAGCGTTGCAGGAATACCTGCAAGATGCCGGCAGCGGTCAGGAACAGCGTGATGAACACCA
>JAJRUY010000185.1 GCA_024277555.1 Gammaproteobacteria bacterium
GATGATTGTGCCGAGATTGTTGTTCAGAGGCGAATTTCTGATCGAATCAATAGCCCAAGCTATTGATGAGTGAAGAAATATCGTCTCTGGGCAGCAAGATCGGTGCAAGGGCGGACTTAACAAACACCCGGTAACATATTGTACTTTGCTAATATAGATGCAATGGTTAATAAAAACAGCATCTTATATTGCTATTTCAGTGTCCAGGTGAAATATCCGGGTTAGTCCGCATGTTTCACCAGAATCCGGATTTTTCCTGGAGAGATTTTCATTCAGATTGTTCGAACAGGCAAAAGTCGATGCTATTCATTGGCTTGCAGGTTGTTCGGGCAGTCTGGGCAGAAACATCCCGGAAAAAACTGGATAGCGTGATGGGTACAAGGCGCAACCTGGCCCAATTCGACGCAAGATAATGAATAATATGGATAAACACCGGCATCTCGAGCGTTCTGGTGAAATATGCGGGTTAGCGTTACAAAGAGCGCACCGGCCATACATACAGCAGATCCGAGGTCTTGCTTTCTGCATCCTGCCAGTTGTTGCCGATATCGAAAACACCAACCAGGGAAGAATCGAAAGAGATTTCTGTTCCAGACCAGTACATGGAATCAGACAGGTTGCGAAAAGGCCCGGTTTTGGCCAGGCAATCCTGCCTGCATTCCTTGCCCTTGTTGGCCGGGCTACCCAGGGAGTTATGGGAAAGGTGGCTGAGCTCACTGTTTTTGCAGCCATGGCCAAAGCTGAAGTATTCCTGCGAGTGCTCTTTTTCGAAGCGATAGGAGCAGCTGCTGTCGCTTTGTTTGGTGCGGGGGAGGCGCCAGTTGCTGTATCCGAGAAATTCGTGCCGGTTCAGATGGGAGATCCAGGCTTTGGCCTCATGCCAGTTCATCCTGCCGTCCTGCTGACAGATGTTTGTCTGGCTGCGGCCCGTGCCCAGGATGACGGCTTCTGGCTCAAAGCTCTGCCACAGGGGATGTTTGGCATCACACAGGGTCTTCACCAGGTTGGCATCCCTCGCCCATTCGACAGCCAGTGACTGATCCAGCACCAGATCTTCATTCACCATCTTCAGGCTGGAAGCCTGGGCTGTGGAAATGGTGGCATGGACGTTGATCTGGATGATGCCGAAGATCATTGCGCTGAGAATAGTGTTTTTCATGTCGTGTTCTCCTTTTCGGGGAAGATGTCTGTACCGGGCTTATGAGCCCAATACCACCACATACTGACGGGTGATTTGATCCATGCTCTCCATGATGTTGTCTGTGGTGGCAAGGACGATGACGGGCAGGCCGCCTCTTTCTACGTCTTTGTAGAATCTGGCTACCACGCTCCACAGTTTTTCCACCTTGGCCAGATCCGCCTTGATCCGCACCGTGTTGTGTTTTGCCTTGCGCAGGGTGGCGTGGGCTTTTTCAAATTCCGCCACGGCGGTTTTCAGCTGTTCGATGGTGTTGTGATCCCGGAATCCGGCCTGATAGGCGATATAGTATTTGGCGATGCGCTGGGCGAGCATGCGCTGGCGGCCAGACAGATCCACGATGAGTTCCTTTTTGTGCTTGGAAATGTCTTCCAGGCGGACGACGATGTCCTGGCTGCCTTCCAGCATGGTTTCGCTGTAATCCATGACCAGGGCGGCATTTTCCTTGCTGTAGGGTGCATTGGCCAGCTGCGCCAGCTCGGTTTTGGCCATGTCGATATACACCAGCATGTCCTGCACGCCCTGGATCTTGACTTTCTTTTTGAGAAGATCAAAATTGGCGTTGAATTCCTTGATGCTGTCAAACAGCTGCTTGCGGGTTTTGTCCGGACGGATGCCCTGTCCGTAGAAAAAATACGCCTTGGCAATTTTCTGTGACAGCATGCGCTGCTTGCCGGCGATATCAATCAGTTGTGCAAGGTTGTTGCTGCTGGCGTTTGCTTCTTCGGCGTGGACTGTGTTGCCAAACGCGAGGAGTGCCGTTGCCAGCAAAAGGGCGGATACTGTTTTTAGTAAAGTATTCATTGTTCGATCTCCAGGTTCCTGCAATGCAAACTACTCATTGATTTGCGTATATAAGGTGGTCACTTCATCCATATCGGCAAGAATGCTTTTTGCAGACTTGTTGATCAGGGAGGGGATGACTCTGTTTGATTTGGAATTGCCCATCATTTCAAACCACGCATAGGCTTTTTTCACCTGGGCAAGTTTGGCGCGGATTTCCTCTGTGGTAAGAGGCGATGCTTCAAGAAGCTTGTGTGCTGCGGAAAATTCCTGCATGGATTTGGCGAGCTTTTCCTGGAAGCGGGGATCTTCTGTTTTCCAGGCTTTGAGCATGTAGAGTGCCGCCATGCGCTGGGACAGCATGCGCTGTCTTCCGGCGGTGTCGACGATGGCGCCGGTCTGGTTGTTGGCTTCCCGGGCAATCAGGTGGGTATTCTCGTCACAGGCATCAAGAAGCCTGTCCAGATCTTTTTGCAGCTTGCCAACCTTTTCTTTTGCCGGAGGCTCCTGCAGTGTGGTCTTGATCGGCATCCACAGCTTTTCTATTTCTCCAAGGCTTTTGGCTACCTCCTTGCTTATGGACAATGACTGCAGATCCTTGAGGCTGGAATCAAACTGCACAATAAGAGCCCTGAGATCTGCGGCAGGGTTGCCCACTTCCATATTCATGCCGATCATTGCATAGTCTTTCAGCACCCGCTGGGTGATCATACGTTGCTTGCCCGCCTTGTTGACGGCTCTGTCGAAAGCATCTGCTTCGGCATGGGGGGCGCTGGAAAGGCCGGTGATGAATATGGCCATCAGGGCGTAAGCCAGTTTGGTTTTTCCAGTGGTATGGTTTTCAGACATTTGCTGTTTCTTCCTGTAAGTACATGGAACCGGTGTGGCTTGGTTGCCTCTGGCTTCGTGTGGTTCCGATCAATATGGAAATGTTTGTGATCCAGTTCATCTGCTATAAATTATGCTGTGATTTCACTCACAAAGTAATAAGGAGCGGCTGGCGTTGTTTTGGGTATAAAAACTACCCGATAAAACGAGAGTGCGTTTGAAAACAATAGGATAGGGTGGAGGCGGGCCAGCTGTCAGCGTTTTTTCAGCAAGCGCTGCAACAACCCCATGTTTTCAGGTTTTGTTTTGGGGGCAGATAGCGGAGCCGTCTGACTGCTGCTTGCGTCAGCCGGGCGCAAATAATCCATCATGCTTGCTGCGGCAAAGAAGACAAATATATATCTCTGGGGTATGCCCAGTTCCTCCACCATCTCCCGAATGGATTTTGCTGAGGCTGACCAGGTAGCCGAGATCTGTGTGAGATGGGGAAACGGCAGCAGCTTGGTCAGGTTTGGCCAGTGCTGCAGGGCAAAGCGTTGATCCAGATCCGTGTTTTCCGGAAGCCGTCCCCGGGAGCTGGCCAGTATCATGCGCCAGATAAAATCCTCATAGGCAAAGCTGAACCCCTGTGATTCAATTTTCGCAGGCAGCTTGGCTTCCTTGTGGTATATGAAAGCGCCGTGATCCAGGGGAAGAGCGCCAAATGTGCGGAGATTTCTTTCTTTTACCAGGGTGCGAATGCAGCACAGGTGGGGATCGACATAAAACACCACACTACAGCAGCCGGCATGGATGTATTTTTTCTCCGTTGCCGCCAGTTCTATAAGCTCCAGCATGCGCTGTGCAAGAAACTGCCCGGGATCATATTGCACTTCGGCAACAGCATCGGGGTCATCCAGGTTCACATCTGGAGTGGTGCCGATATGGATGAGGGTTTCCGGTTCGTTGGTGTTGAAGCTGATGTCTGGCAACGAAGCCCTTTCTGTGGCAGCTGCAGGGGGGGCAGTTTTGTTTCTGATCTCTGCTGCCAGGGATTCGACGGCAGCCAGCAGCTCCCTGGGGAGAAAGGGCTTTTGCAGGGAGATGCCGTTTTCCACCTCCACAGGTTCACATCCCAGAATTATAACCGGGGTGTGGGGCTTTTGTTCCAGGCCGGAAGCTTGCAGGTTTTCCCAGGCGGTTTTCCCTGGGTGGCTGTCAATGTCGATGATCTGTATGGCATCCGGGTGCTCGTCAACGATTTCATAATGCATCATTTTCTGAGTGGAAAAAAGAAACGCCAGGCTCTTTCTGCCCAGCCCTTCTATGCCCCTGAAGGACACCATCACCGGATTGAGGGATATATCTGTCATATCGGCAGCCAGGCTGGTCATATTCCTGATTTGGCAATCATTCAGGCGCTACAGGCAGAGCGGATTTCCGCCAGCTCTTCCCTGCTGGATGCCAGAATCTCGACAAACTCCGGATCCAGCCTGTTTCCCGCCAGCTTGTGCAGTTGCAACAGGCTTTTATCCAGGGACCAGGCGTCTTTGTAGGCTCGTTTCGTGGTCAGTGCATCCAGTACATCGGCGGCCGCAACGATTCTTGCTTCCAGGGGTATTTCCCTGTCCCTGAGTCCGAATGGGTAGCCGCTGCCATCAATGGCTTCGTGGTGCAGGGTAACGATGTTCCTGAGCATGCCCGTGTGATGGGTATCTTCCTGATAACCAAAGCTGTCGATCATGTGGTCGATGATTTCCCGGCCCTTGAGCGTATGGGTTTTCATTTGTGCGAACTCTCGTTGTGAAAGTGGCCCGGGTTTGGTCAGTAACTCCTCTGGCATGAATATCTTGCCGATGTCATGCAGTGGAGCGAACAGGAACAAATGCTCGATCCATTGCCTGGAAAGAGAGTATGTGGAGGCACATTTTTCTGCAATCAGGCGGGAATAGTGTGCGACCCGCCGGAGGTGTTCGGGAGATTCTGAATTGCTTACCTTGTTCAGGCGCAAGATGGCGGATATGGCGGAATCCAGGCTTTCTGCGCAGCGGTGTTCGCTGCCAACAAGCTGCGTAATTACCCGTGCATAGACATGCATCTGTTCGATAATGCCGGGGGTGAAGCCGTGTTTTTTCCGTGCCGTGAAGAAAATAAACCCCCGCAGCTGCTCGTCAATTGCAAAGGGCACGCTCAAGCCGGATTGCAAGTCGGAATCTGCTGTCAATTCACGGGTTTGATTCAGCTTGACCGGGGTGAGATCGTTGACTACCCGAAATTTCCGCCCAGCCAGCTGATCCTGGAGGCCTTCCTGTACCACGGGTTTGGAAAAAGGACCAAAGCCTGATTTGCTTGATGTCGAATACAGCTTCAGAGAATCGTTGTCTGCCTGCTGCAGTGCAACCCCGATACAGGAGACGATGGGGTGCTGTCTCTGGATGCGCCTGTGTATCAATTTCAGCTGTGCACCGAAGCTGTCGGTTTCTCTGGTTACAGGTATTGCATCAACGGAAAAGGCCGCTGTTGTCAGCATGTGTCGCACTCCAAGCTTCGGTTGGTTACATTCACCGCCATCAATTTATGGGGATCTCTAATAATTCAGTTTTCGTCGCTCCGGCGAAAGCCAGAGCCCGGTAAATTCAGCGGTTTATGGATTCCGGTTCTTGCCGGAATGACGATTTTTCCAGATCCACTTATGGCGATGGATATCTGGAGAATTTATTATGCGGTAGATTGGCTGTGGCGTTAATGAGGACTGGCCAGCGTCTTTTCGGGTAGGGAAAATACCTATCCAGCATATTTCACCAGAACGCTCGGGATGCCGGTGTTTATCTATATTTTTCATTGCCCTGCGTTGAATTGGGCCAGGTTACACTTTGTACCCGTCACACTATCCAGTTTTTCCCGGTAGCTGCAACAGCAGCCCTGCCGGGAAAAACTGTCATTCAGAGTGCGGACAGATAGGCGCTCAGGGAGAGCTTGCGATCACGGATATTCAGCTTCTTGCGGATGTTTTTCCGGTGAGTGGATATGGTCAGGTCGGAAAGGTTGAGCAGGGATGCAATCTCCTTGGTCTGTTTGCCTTCCTTGATGAGATTGGCGATCTGGATTTCCACGCGGGTTAGTTTCATCTGTAACAGATCATGGTTGTCGATCAGCGAGTCTGATACCTGCTTCAGGTTGGCGATGAGCATATCCACGATATTCTGCTGATTTTCATTCATGGGCGTTTTGCGCAGCCGTTCCGCATAGGGGATGACCAGGCTGTTGATGTTGTTCAGGATGTTTTTCTCGGTTTCCTTGCTGTCCTGCTGCTGTTGGGTCATGAGTACGCGCAAGGCGGTGAGAGTTTCGCCCAGCTCCCGGGTTTTTTCTTCTACCTGGAGCTGCAGGTGCTGCCGCAGGCGGTACAGCTCTACATGACTGTTGACCCGCGACATCAGTTCCTCGGCATGAATGGGTTTGCAGATATAGTCTACGCCACCAGCGTCAAAAGCCTTGATTTTGCTTTCTTCCTGCTCGTGGCCGGTTACGAAAATAACCGGTATGTCCTGCAGGGCTTCCAGTTTCTTTAGCTCGGCGCAGAGCTCGTATCCATCCATGCCAGGCATGCTGATGTCCAGCAAAAACAGTTCCGGGGGGGTGGACTGTGCGACTTTCAAGGCCAGCGCACTGTCTTTTGCCGCCCGAACGCGGTGTCCCCGATCCGTAAGCAGCTTGCTCAGCACATGAATCATGTCGGGACTGTCATCGACAATCAGGATGTCGGCGGATTTTGTTGCTGTACTCATAGGTGCACCAATAGGGTCTTCAGGCCGGTGGCGGCCGCGTCAAAATCAAAGTGTTCAAGGTCATGCTGAATATTCTGCAATTCGCTGAGAGTGGCCTCCTCCGTCACCAGTGGCAGCAGCGCATTTACATCGGCCACAGCGGCCACGCTGTACTGCTGTGTAAGTTCCAGCAGGGCGCTGAGCCTTTCCCGCAAATCCAGAGTCTGTTCTGATGCTGATTGGCCCGGGGCTGCGGGGGTGGCGTAATCGGGCAGCTCGTCTATATACAAGGCGATTTCCTCCAGGTCGTTGCCGGTTTGTTCCAGCAGTGCGTTCAAGTCGCCGCAAGCAGTGTCCGGGACATTGGCATCTTTGGCGCTGGATAGCCCTTTCAGTTGTTGCTCCAGCTCGGCTACCATACGCGACAGCCCGGTAGCGCCAATGGTGTTGGAAAGCCCTTTGAGGGTATGCGCCAGGCGGCTGGCGTCCTCCCATTTTTGTTCCAGTATCAAGCCATGGAGCAGTGCTGTGTCTTGGCGGTGATTGGCGGCGAATTTCTTCAGCAGCCTGGTGTAGTCATCCTCATTCAGAGTCAGTCTGCGCATCGCCCGGGTGGAGTCGATTCCGGGATGTGATGGGAAGGTGCCGGACGCCTGGAGGCTGCTGAAAGGTGTCAGGGTTTGGTTGGCAGCCATTTTTCGCAGCACGGGGTTGATGACTTTATCAATTTTTTCCATCAATTCATGGATGTCGATGGGCTTGGATACATAGTCGTCCATTCCGGCGCGCATGCATTTTTCCCGGACGATGGTGGATGTGCTTGCAGTCAGGGCGATGATAGGCAGTTTTTTCAGCTTCAGCTGGTTGCGAATGATCCAGGTTGCCTCATAGCCATCCATGATGGGCATCTGTATGTCCATCAGCACCAGGTCGTATTGATTCTGTTCCAGTTTCTCCAGAGCCTTCTGGCCATCGCTGGCGGTGTCCACCAGCAGCTGATGGTGTTCCAGCACTTCTGTGGCGAGTTCACGGTTGATTGCATTGTCTTCCACCAATAGCACCCGGGTATTTCGCAGCTGTTTGAAAGATTGCCGCAGGCTGTCTTCGGGCTTGTCAGGGAGCTCTCCTTCTCCAGGCAGAAGGAAGCTGAGGCGAAAAAAGAAGGTGCTGCCAATGCCGGGTTCGCTCTCGACCTCGATTTTGCCGCCCATCTTCTCGATCAGTTGCGATGAGATCGTGAGCCCGAGTCCGGTGCCGCCAAACTTCCTGGTGGTGCTGCTGTCGCCCTGGGAGAAAGGCTGGAATATGCGGTTCAGCTTGTCCTGGCTCATGCCGATGCCGGAATCACAAACGGAAAACTCTATCTCGACGCTGTCGTCGTCACGTTTCAGTTCCCTGGCGATGATCTGGATTTTTCCCTGGTTGGTGAACTTTACGGCATTGCTGGTTAGATTGGTCAGGATCTGCTTCAGGCGCAGTGGGTCTCCAAGGAGAATATTCGGCCCTTTGGCGCCCTGAACAAGCTGCAGTTCGACTTCCTTTGTATGAACCAGTTGCCGGGTCATGGAGGTGACCATGGCCAGTTCCTTGTCCAGATCAAAAGGTATGGATTCGATTGCCAGTTTACCCGCCTCGATCTTGGAGAAATCCAGAATCTCGTTGATCAGGCTGAGCATGGTATGTGCCGATTCCTTTACATTTCCCAGATACTTTCTTTGCTGTGGGACAAGATCTCCTTCCAGGCAAAGGTCGGTAAAGCCGAGAATGGCGTTCATGGGGGTGCGGATTTCATGGCTGATATTGGCGACGAACTCTGATTTTGCGGCACTTGCGGCCTGAGCCTCGCGTTTGGCCTGGCGCAGCGCGCCCAGTTGTTGCTTCCTGCGGGTGATGTCCCGGGATACCGCCACATACTGGTTAATGTTTCCGTCCTGATCCTTGATCGGGGAAATGGATGCTTCTACCCAGTATGGTGTGCCGTTCTTGCGCAGGTTGCGAAATGCCCCCTGCCAGATCCGCCCGGAGGTCAGGGTTTGCCACAGGTGCTGGTAAAAGCCCGTGGTATGGGTGCCGGAGGCGAACAGTCGGGGGTTGCGCCCGATGAGCTCCTCCCGGCTGTAGCCGGTCAATCTGCCCGAGGCCGGGTTGCAGTCTATGATCCGTGCATCTGTGTCGGTGATGATGATGGATTCCTGGGAATGCGCAAAAACTGTGGCCGCCATGCGCGCCCTTTCCTGTGAGCGCATTTGTTCGGTAATGTCCTCGGCGATGCCGTCGATGGAAATGATGTTTCCCCTGGCGTCCCATACCGGATGAGAAGAGATGCGCAAGATGTGTCTGTTTCCCGAGGGATGGACAAAACGCATTTCAAACTGCATGAAAGTTGCTTTTCCTTCTATGCGCTGCTTGATATAGGCTATGGCCTTTTCCGCATCTTGGGGAAACCAGTTCACCACCTCGAACCAGCTGTTGCCGAGCATGTCTTCTTTGGTCAGGCCAAAGATACTGGTTACTCCATCACTCACATAGGTAAGCTCCCCGGCCAGCCCCCGGTGGCTGTAAATGATGAATTTTTCACCAATATTGTCAATGAGCTGCTGGTACTTGGCCTGGCTTTCCTGCAGGGCCAGGGCGGCTTCCTTGCGTTCGGTGATATCCATGTGAGTGCCGAACATCCATAGTGGCGTACCGTCGGCCTCCCAGTTGGTCACCTTGCCCCGGGACTGCACCCATACCCAGTGCCCATCTTTGTGCCGCATGCGAAAACTGGATTCAAAATACTCTGTTTCACCACGGAAGTGCTGTTGCATGAGCTTTTGTGCCACTTTGAAATCGTCCGGGTGGGCCAGATGAGTCCAGGTATCGATGCTGACGGGGGACAGATCGGCCAGGGTATAGCCGATGATTTCTGCCCAGCGATCATTGAAAATGGCGTTTCCTGTCTTGATGTTCCATTTCCAGGTGCCGGCCTGGGCGGCATGGATAATCTGCTCAAAATGGTTTGCCGAATCCTCCGCCAGGAGGCGTTGTGTGTGCAGTTGCCGGTTGCGTGTAATCAGCAAATGCAGCAGAACCAGAATAACCAGGGTGGCTAGCAGCAATATGCTGCCGGTGAGCTTGTGCTGCTTCCATATGTCCCGCAAGGTGATAGTGGGGGCGATGTCGTAAGGCGGCAGCTGCAGGGCCTGGATGATGTTTTCTGCCGACTGATAATCAGCTGGTGGGGCGAAGCTGGCGATATTTGCAGCCTGTGCGGCAGGATGATCGGGCTTCAGCGCCGCCAGGCTCGACAGGAAGGCATCGATGAATTCCTGCTTTACATGGGGCAATGCCAACACCGGCCACTGCGGATACAGCCGGGTTGAAACCATATAGGGAAAGCCCGGCTGCTGGCTTGAATTGATCACCCTGAATATATCCGGTGAGTGTTCTCCGGATATCCAGGCTGCTTCCAGCACCCCGGCGGGCACAAAGCCTACATCCACATTTCCCGACAGGACGGTCTCGATAACGGCATTGTAATCTCCGGTTTCGACCAGGTGTGCGTCTCGTGGCAGCAAAATGCCCGCTTGAAGCAGCTCGTAGGCCTGTGCCTGATACCCTCCCAGGTGCTTGGTGCCAGCCACGGCAATCCACTTTCCCCTGATGTCTGTAAGCCGGGAGATGTCGGCCCTTTTTTTCCGGGTGAAGATGACGCCTCCTGTTTGCTGGGTAGACCGGCTTTCCCCGGTGCTGCGCACAATGGTGGCCAGAGCTCCTTTCAGGTTGTAGCGCTCGCGCAGCAGGATATAGTGGCTCGGGTTGGTAACTATAAAATCCAGATCCTTGCTTGCCAGGGCGTCGTGGATGTCATGCAGGTTCATCGTCTTCAGCTTGATCTTGATGTTTTCCAGGTGCGAATTCAGGTAGTCCACCAGCGGCTGGAAGCGTGCATTCGTTTCCGACGGGGAATAATAGGAAAAGATCCCCAGGCTTAGCTCGGTTACCGGTGTGGGCTGTGGATCCTGCGAAGTCGCGGCATGGGCATTGCTGACAGGCGCGATGCTGCTGAGCAGCAGCAGGATGAATGCTGGCCAGCGGCTCATGACCGGGATCTTTCCTTGCGCTCGGCTATGGGGTATGGGGGGTGCATTGCAGCATTCTTCCTTCGGGCAGCATGTGGTGTGAATAATGAATTCAGGTGCAGCGTATAATGAGCATCTATACAGGGATAAAGCCGCAAAACATCATGGTAATGAACGTGGGAAATTGTTCAACAGTGAGAAAACTGGTGCATAATGGGTATTCATTATACCCGACTGGTACGGGCGTACTGTGCGCAAGTTAACAGCCATTGGCGGATTTGACTGGTATCGGGCTTCAGCCTTTTCAGGGCATAATGTTTCTGCCCGGATACCGGGCCTGGCAGAACCCGTTGCGCTGAATAGAAACCCAGGGAAATTATCAAAGGAGTCCGCATGGAGAAAAATTACATGAAAAAGCTGATTTTCGTAGTTGGCATGTTGCTGGCGCTGCCTGCCCATGCAGCCGAGGGGTTGATGCTCATGGGCAGCAGCCATGACGTTGCCACAACCATGGATCGCCTGGAAAAAATCGTTGCTGGCGCAGGCTTTAACGTCATTGCCAGGATAAATCATGGCAAAGCCGCCAAAGGTGTCGATATTGACCTTGAGCC
>JAJRUY010000186.1 GCA_024277555.1 Gammaproteobacteria bacterium
AATACAGGTGTTTATCTATATTATTCATTATCTTGCGTCGAATTGAGCCGGGTTACACTTTGTACCCGTCACGCTATCCAGTTTTTCCCGGGATCTTTCCGCCCAGATTGCCCGAACTGCCTGCAAGCCGATGAATGACATTGACTTTTGGCCGTTCGAACAATCTGAACGAAAATCTCTCCGGGAAAAATCTGGATTCCGGTGAAACATGCGGGCTAAACTGCATGTGATTTTTTCCTGAATTTCCGGCCACAGAGAATGCCTGACAAACCCGATCTCATCCTGGTGGATGGTTCCTCCTACCTGTTCCGCGCCTACCATGCCTTACCGCCTCTGGCCAATACCCGCGGGGAACCAACGGGGGCGATTGTCGGCGTGGTGAACATGCTGCGCAAGCTTATCAATGATTACCAGCCACAATACATGGCGGTGGTGTTCGATGCCCCGGGCAGGACTTTTCGAAATGAGCTCTATGCAGACTACAAGGCCAATCGACCGCCAGTGCCGGAAGAACTGATCGCCCAGATCAACATGCTTCACGACATCGTCGAGGCTATGGGGTTGCCACTGTTGATGGTGGAAGGGGTGGAGGCGGACGATGTTATCGGCACTCTGACACGACAGGCCGCACAGCAGGGCATGACCACCCTGGTTTCTACCGGAGACAAGGACATGGCGCAGCTGGTGGACGGGCATGTCAGCCTCATCGACACCATGAGCAACCGCTACCTGGATGAGGCTGGGGTGGAGGAGAAGTTTGGGGTGAAACCGGAACAGATCATAGACTATCTGGCATTGGTTGGAGATACTTCGGACAATATTCCCGGGGTGCCGAAATGCGGCCCCAAGACTGCGGTAAAATGGCTGGACCAGTACGGAACCCTGGATCAGCTGACTGCTCATGCGGATCAGGTCAAGGGCAAGATCGGCGAGAGCCTGCGCGCCGCATTGCCGCAGTTGCCCCTGTCCCGTCGGCTTACCACCATCAAGACTGATGTGCCCCTGGGTCTTGGGCCGGAACAGCTGCAGCCCCGGGATCCGGATGTGAAAAGGCTGCGGGAGCTTTATCAGCGCATCGAGGCCAACCGCCTGCTGGCCACGTTGGAGGATGCCTCTTCGCCCCGGCAGCCTACCTCTGCTTTGCAAAATCAGAGCTATGAGGTTGTGCTGGAAAAGAGTGATTTTGAGCGCTGGCTGAAGCGGCTGCAACAGGCTGATCTGTTTGCCTTCGATACAGAAACCACCAGCCTGGACTACATGCAGGCGGAGTTGGTGGGGCTGTCTTTTTGCATCGAACCGGGAAAGGCCGCCTATGTGCCGGTGGCCCATCGCTATCCGGGGGCGCCCCGGCAGTTGAACCGGGATTGGGTGTTGGCGAAGATAAAACCCCTGCTGGAAGATCCCCGGCGGGAAAAGGTGGGGCAGAACCTGAAGTACGACATGAGCATCGTCGCCCGCTATGGCATCGATGTACAGGGCATCCGTTTTGATACCATGCTCGAATCCTATGTGCTGGATTCCACCGCCACCCGCCACGACATGGATTCCCTGGCGAAAAAATACCTCAACCTGGAAATCGTATCCTTCACCGACATTGCCGGCAAGGGCGCCAAACAGATCACCTTCGACCAGATTGACCTGGAGCAGGCTGGTCCCTATGCAGCAGAAGATGCGGACATTACCCTGAGGCTGCACCAGACCCTGTGGCCACGGCTGCAACAACTGGATGGGCTGCGCAAGGTGTATGAGGAAATCGAAATGCCCTTGGTGCCGGTGCTCTCCCGCATGGAGCGACTCGGCGTACTTGTCGATGCGGATCTGTTGGCTCGTCAGAGTAAAGAGCTGGCAAAGAAGCTGCATGATCTGGAGCAGCGAGCCTACGAGATTGCCGGGCATACCTTCAATCTGGGCTCGCCCAAGCAGATTGGCCATATTTTCTTTGAAGAGCTGGGCATGGAGGTGGTGAAAAAAACCCCCAAGGGCGCGCCGTCCACATCAGAAGATGTGTTGCAGATACTGGCAGACAAGGGCGAGGAGTTGCCCGCAGTGATCCTGGAACACCGGGGCCTGGCCAAACTCAAGAATACCTATGTGGACAAGCTGCCGGAAATGCGCGACCCGGAAACCGGGCGGGTGCATACCAGCTACCATCAGGCCGTGGCCGCCACCGGGCGCTTGAGTTCGTCCGATCCCAATTTGCAGAATATCCCTGTGCGCACCGAAGAAGGGCGGCGCATCCGCAAAGCCTTCGTCGCCGAGCCGGGATTCGTGATGCTGGCGGCGGACTATTCCCAGATCGAGCTGCGCATCATGGCGCATCTTTCCGGGGATGAAGGGCTGCTCAAGGCGTTTTCAGAAGGACTCGATATCCACCGGGCTACCGCTGCCGAAGTGTTTGGTGCAGAATCACCCGAGGCCGTTACCGGTGAACAGCGCCGCTCCGCCAAGGCCATCAACTTCGGCCTGATCTATGGCATGTCAGCCTTTGGCCTGGCAAAACAGTTAGGCATCGGCCGCCAGGAAGCCCAGGAATATGTGGAGCTGTATTTCAAGCGCTACCCGGGAGTAAAAGACTTCATGGATCGCACCAGAGAACAGGCTCACGAGGACGGCTTCGTGGAAACCCTGTTTGGCCGTCGCCTCTACCTTCCGGAAATCAATTCCCGCAACGGTATGCGCCGTGCTGCCGCCGAACGCACCGCCATCAACGCGCCCATGCAGGGAACTGCCGCAGACATCATCAAGCGCGCCATGATCCGCATGGATGCCTGGCTGCTGGAAGAACGGCTCCCGGTACGCATGGTGATGCAGGTGCATGACGAGCTGGTGTTCGAGGTAAAGGCCGAACAGGTGCGCCCCATGCAGGAAACCATCAGGAACATCATGGAAGCTGCTGCGGAACTGAAAGTTCCCCTGGTGGTAGATGTGGGGGTGGGGGATAACTGGGATGAGGCGCACTGAGCGGCTGCCGCTTTTTCCTGCCCGGGATCAATATGCAGAGAATCGCAACAGTTGTTGTTGCAAATCTGGCCAGGCGGCAAACTTCTTTTCCACCAGACCCTGGTAGTGATTCAGCAGTGGTCGGGAATAGTCATAGCGCCTGTCAATATCAAAGGCTTGCTGCACCATGTTGATCTAGCCCGGATATTTCACCTGGACACTGAAATAACAATATAAGATGCTGTTTTTATTAACCATTGCATCTATATTAGCAAAGTGCAATATGTTGCCGGGTGTTTGTTAAGTCCGCCCTTGCACCGATCTTGTTGCCCAGAGACGATATTTCTTCACTCATCAATAGCTTGGGCTATTGATTCGATCAGAAATTCGC
>JAJRUY010000187.1 GCA_024277555.1 Gammaproteobacteria bacterium
CCTTGCACCGATCTTGTTGCCCAGAGACGATATTTCTTCACTCATCAATAGCTTGGGCTATTGATTCGATCAGAAATTCGCCTCTGAACAACAATCTCGGCACAATCATCGGACTTCCAGGTGAAACATCCGGGCTAGGCAGTAGATTTTACCAACAGGCATGCATGCAAGCAGCGCCGCCGGGTGCATAGCCCGCATGTTTCGCCGGATAGCGTGGAGGGTACAAGGTGTAACCTGGATCAATTCAACGCGAGGCGATGAAAAATACAGATAAACATTGTCATCCCGAGGGTTCTGGTGAAATATGCGGGATAGGGAGACAACAGGAAATCCCGGCTTGCGCCGGGGTCAGATCAAAGCCCGAGTTTCTTTTCAAGATAGTGGATGTTGGCGCCACCGGCCTCAAAACCTGCATCCCGCATGATGTCTTCCTGCAGGGGGATGTTGGTGAGTATGCCTTCGATAACCATTTCCGACAGGGCGGTGCGCATGCGGGCGATGGCGGATTCCCGGGTTTCACCCCAGGCGATGAGCTTGCCGATCATGGAGTCATAATATGGTGGCACGGTATAGCCGTTGTAGAGATGGCTGTCGAAACGGATGCCGGGCCCACCTGCCACATGCAGCTGGTTGATGGGGCCGGGACTGGGCATGAAGTTTTCTGGATTCTCGGCGTTGATACGGCACTCGATGGCATGGCCGCGCAGGGTTATGTCTTCCTGTTTGTAGGAAAGCTCCTTGCCTGCGGCAATGAGGATCTGTTCCCTGACGATGTCCACACCGGTGATCATCTCGGTGACGGGATGTTCCACCTGCACCCTGGTGTTCATCTCGATAAAGTAGAACTCGCCATTTTCGTATAGAAATTCAAATGTGCCTGCGCCGCGGTAGCCGATCTTGCGGCAGGCCGCGGAACAGCGGTCGCCGATTTTCTGGCGAACTTCTTCATTGATGCCGGGAGCCGGAGCTTCTTCCACGACTTTCTGGTGCCGCCGCTGCATGGAGCAGTCACGCTCCCCAAGGTGAATGGCGTTGCCATGGGTGTCGGCCAGCACCTGAAATTCCACATGGCGGGGGTTGCCGAGAAACTTTTCCATGTACACGGTTTCGTTGCCGAAAGCAGTGCGGGCTTCTTCCTTGGTGAGGCTGATGGCGCTGATCAGAGCGGCTTCGGAATGCACCACGCGCATGCCCCGGCCACCACCGCCGCCTGCTGCCTTGATGATGATGGGGTAGCCGATTTCCCTGGCCAGCAGCACGCTGCGTTTCTCGTTGTCATCGATTTCCCCATCGGAACCGGGCACCGTGGGCACACCGGATTCCTTCATGGCTTCGATGGCCGTGATCTTGTCGCCCATCAGGCGGATGGTTTCCGGTTTGGGGCCGATGAAGATGAAACCGCTCTGCTCTACCCGCTCGGCAAAGTCGGCGTTTTCTGACAGGAAGCCGTAGCCTGGGTGAATGGCGTTGGCGTCGGTGACTTCGGCGGCGCTGATCAGGGCAGGAACATTCAGGTAACTGCCCGCAGAGGCCGCCGGGCCGATGCACACAGATTCATCTGCCAGGCGCACATGCTTGAGATCCCGGTCGGCCTCGGAGTGTACGGCGACGGTCTTGATGTCCAGTTCCCGGCAGGCGCGTTGAATACGCAGGGCGATTTCACCGCGGTTTGCTATGACGATTTTTTCAATCATGGCTGCAGCCTCACTCGATGATGAACAGCGGCTGGTTGTATTCTACCGGCTGCCCGTTCTCCACCAGGATACGTTTCACCTTGCCCGTTTTGTCAGATTCGATCTGGTTGAGGATTTTCATGGCTTCGATAATGCACAGCGTATCGCCTGCATTGACACTTTGTCCTTCGTTGATGAAGGGTTTGGCACCGGGGTTGGGGGCGCGATAGAAAGTTCCGACCATGGGGGAATGAATGATGTGCCCCTCCAGCTCCGGCTCTTTTTCTTCTTCCGCTGGTGCGCTGGCAGCAGCAGCTGCAACTGGTGCTGCTGCGACAGGCGCGGGCGGCAAAGTGCCGTGACGGCTGATGCGCACTGATTCTTCGCCTTCATGGATCTCGATTTCGGCGATGTCCGAAGTTTCCAGCAGTTCGATGAGTT
Organism: Gammaproteobacteria bacterium; assembly: GCA_024277555.1. Taxonomy (GTDB): domain Bacteria; phylum Pseudomonadota; class Gammaproteobacteria; order Chromatiales; family Chromatiaceae; genus Thiolapillus. Next base: position 2,115 of record JAJRUY010000187.1, read on the forward strand.
TCTTGACTTTGCGTATATCCATAGAGTTATGGCCCTGTATTTGTGGGTGCGCCAAGGTGTTTGCCGGCAGCCTGCAGGGCAAGTTCATAGCCCTGGGCGCCTAGCCCGCTGATCACGCCCACAGCCACATCAGAAAGATAGGAGTGATGGCGGAATTGCTCGCGGGCAAACACGTTGGAAAGATGCACTTCTATAAAAGGAATACCCACCGCCAGCAGAGCATCCCGCAGGGCGATGCTGGTGTGGGTAAGGGCGGCGGGGTTGATGAGGATGAATTCCACATCATCACGACCGGCCTGATGAATTCTGTCGATGAGCTGAGATTCTGCGTTGGACTGGAAGAAATCCAGGGAATGACCTTGTGCTGCGGCTAGAGCATTGAGGTTTTGCTCGATGTCCGCCAGCGTATGCTGTCCATAGTGGCCGGGTTCCCTGTTGCCCAACAGGTTGAGATTGGGGCCATTCAGTATCAGAATTTTGCTCATTGGAAACCGCGTTCCTGCTAAAATATTGTCGGGAACTGCGCTGATTCAGCCTGTAATTGAAGCAATTTTGCGCCAACCTGGTTGATATGTCCAGTATTGTATCCCCTTGGGACAGGATAAGACATCAACAGCACGCTTATTATAAAGTTCTATCTGGTTTGGGTTAGATTCTCCAGTAGCGGGAGCAGTTCAGATTCCAAAACCTCGCCAGCTTGACGAAGCTGTATTACCCCCCGATCGGCGACCACAGTATAGGGCAGCGCCTGGAAGCGGTTTCCCAGTTGCCGGGACAGTTCCATGGCGCGATCCTCACCCAGCAGTACCGGAAATTCGATCCCATAGGTGTCAATAAAATCCCGGGCCGCCTGTTCGTCATCGATGGCGATACCCACGAACAAGACCCCTTGTGCTGCAAATTTTTCCTGCAGCTGGACGAACATGGGCATCTCCTTGCGGCAGGGGGGACACCAGCTGGCCCAGAAGTTGATGACCAGAATCTTGTTGCGCCATTGCTCCACATGCCACAGGCCGCCTTCGATATTCGGCAGACTGAAATCCGGTAACTGGCTGTAGGCATCTGGCGCCTCTTGCGGAGTTTCCTGCAAGGTCTGACGCCATTCGTAAATGCCAGCAATTCCCCCGCCAAGGAGCAGGCCGGCCAATCCCAGGAGAGCCAGTTTCCCTGGTTTCATGCTCAGGGGACTTTGTTGACGTGATTCTTGAAGTCATCCGGCCCCATGTATCCCATGAGGCGCAAATGCTTGATTTCCTTGCCATCCCGATCCCAGAAGATCATTGCCGGGGGCGCGGGAACGTTTACTTTTTCCATCAGCGCCTTGTCGGTATCGTCCTGGTCGGTTACATCGGCCTGGAGCAGTACGAAATCACTCATGGCGGAAACCACGGCTGCCTGGGAAAAGACATTCCTTTCCATTTGCTTGCAGTAGATGCACCAGTCGGCATAAAAATCCAGCATCACGGGTTTACCCGCAGCCTTGGCCGCCGCCAGCTCGGTTTCCAGGTCGGCGATACTTTTGACCCGCTTGAATTGCAGGTGGGTTTCGACACTGCTGGCGCCGCCTGCTGACAGGCCGCGCAAGGGCTGCAAGTTGTCCTTGCCGTTGGCC
>JAJRUY010000188.1 GCA_024277555.1 Gammaproteobacteria bacterium
CCTGGTTACTCGAATTCGTTGATGTTGTGGCCAGCCATGGCTTCCTGAATGCCTGCGTTCATGCGCCGTTCCACATAGAACTCGCAGACCTGTTCCACATGTTTTGCCTGGGCATCAATCACATCGGCGTCACTGGCGGCGATGGCATCTGTCAATTGCTGCAATGCGGCATCTATCCGCTGGCGTTCTTCGGCGTCCAGCAGGCTTTCGCCATCTTTGGCCAGGGCCGTCTGCAATGCTTCCACCACGCGCATGCCCTCTACTCTGGCTTCGGCCAACTTGCGCTCTTCCAGGTCTTCTTCCGCATGTTCAAAAGATGCCCGCAACATGCCGGTGATTTCTTCATCACTGAGACCATAGGAAGGCTTGACCGTAACACTGGCCTTGACGCCTTGGCTGAGCTCTTCCGCTTCCACATTCAGCAAGCCATCGGCATCCACGGCGAAGGTCACTCGAATGCGTGCGGCGCCCGCCACCATGGGGGGAATGCCGCGCAGTTCGAAGAGCGCCAGGGAACGGCAATGCTCCGCCATTTCCCGCTCTCCTTGCACTACATGTACCACCATTGCCGTCTGGCCATCCTTGAAGGTGGTGAATTCCTGGGCTCTGGCCACGGGGATGGTGGTATTGCGGGGAATGAGTTTTTCCACCAGGCCACCCATGGTTTCCAGCCCCAGGGACAAAGGCGTGACATCCAGCAGCAGGATTTCATCATCCGGCTTGTTGCCGGCCAGCACATCTGCCTGGATGGCGGCGCCCAGGGCAACCACCCGGTCGGGGTCGATGTCCACCAGGGGTTGCTGGCGAAAAAACTCACCCACCTTTTCCCGCACCCTGGGCATGCGGGTGGAACCACCAACCATGACCACAGCCTGAATCTCTTCCATGCCCACTTCCGCATCCCGCAGGGCGCGGCGGCAGGCGCTGATGGTCTTGCGAATCAGGGGATCGACCAAGGTATTGAAGGTGTCACGATCCAGCCGCCCCTGCCAGCGGCCACCGCCGGGGATGTCGATATCCAGATCGACGCTTTCAGAATCGCTCAGAGCTTCCTTTGCCTTGCGTGCATCCAGCATCAGCTGACGCAATACCTTATGATCCGCATCGTCGGCAATGCCAGCCTGCTGCATGATCCATTCAGCCACGACCTGGTCGAAATCATCGCCACCAAGGGCGGAGTCGCCACCGGTGGACAGAACTTCAAACACACCTTTGTTAAGGCGCAGGATGGAGATGTCAAAGGTGCCACCACCAAGATCGAAAATGGCATGAATGCCGTCGGCACCACGATCCAGCCCGTAGGCCACCGCCGCCGCCGTGGGTTCGTTGAGCAAACGGAACACATGCAATCCCGCCAGTCTCGCGGCATCCTTGGTAGCCTGCCGCTGGGCATCATCAAAGTATGCAGGAACGGTAATCACCACACCACTGAGTTCGCCGCCCAGAGTATCTTCGGCACGCCTGGCAAGCACTTTCAGAATCTCGGCAGAAACCTCTATGGGGCTGACATCCCCCGCCATGGTATGAATGCGGGGAACACTGCTGTCTGTTTGCACAAACTCATAAGGCAAACCCTTGCCCAGGGATTTGATGTCGGACACGGCCCGGCCAATCAGGCGCTTGGCGGAAGCGATGGTGTTCAGGGGATTTCGGGTAGCCTGTTCTCGCGCTGTGTATCCGACATCTACACCATCGGCAAAGTAGCGCACCACGGAGGGCAGCAGGTGGCGCCCCTGGGCATCAGGCAGGGTTTCCGCCTGGCCGCTGCGCACCGTGGCCACCAAGGAATTGGTGGTGCCCAGGTCGATGCCCGCTGCCAGCTTGCGCTGGTGAGGCGCTGCCGCCTGTCCCGGTTCTGCAATCTGCAACAGCGCCATCAGTGCATGTCCTCCAGTTCGGCCTCGAAAGATTGGGCTTCCGACAGCAGTTTGTTAAGAAACTGCATTTTGCGCACGGCCTCCCGCGCTGCCGCCAGGTTGGTTGGGGTGGGATCCTCGAACTGCATGGCCATCTGTGCCACCAGTTTCTTGATCATGATGCTGATGCGGCCCATGAGCTCATCGAGTACGGCTTCAGGGTCATCGGCATGACGCGCCTGCTCCAGTTCTTCACGCAGCTGTAGTTGTTCCATGAGGAAGGCGGTATCGCGGGTGGTTTCCTTTTCCGCCTGCATGTCGATGCCATGCAGGGAAAGCAGGTACTGGGCGCGCTTTACCGGGTTCTTCAGGGTTTCATAGGCTTCGTTGATGCGGGTCGTCTGTTGCAACGACAGGCGCTGCTCCTGCTCGGTGCCGCTGGCATGGCGGTCGGGGTGCGCCACCCGTTGCAGATCCCGGTAACGTTCCGCCAGCTCTGCGCTATCGACAATAAAATCTACTGGCAGGCCGAACAGCTCAAAATGGTTTTTGGAAAGATCGAACATGCAAGTCCTGGCGGGTGGCTGGCTCAAACGGTAAAGCTTTCACCGCAGCCGCAGGAGGCTTTGGCATTGGGGTTGTTGAAACGGAAACCTTCGTTCAACCCTTCCCGACCATAATCCACTTCGGTTCCATCCAGATACAGCAGGCTTTTTTTGTCCACGATGAGCTTCACTCCATGCTCTTCGAACACTACGTCGTTTTCCTCATCGAGCTCGTCCACGAACTCGATCACATAGGCCATGCCCGAACAGCCGGAGGTTTTTACTGCGAGGCGCACTCCCACACCCTTGCCACGGCTGTTCAGGAAGGAATGCACCCGCTCGGCTGCGGTTTCGGTCAGGGAGATACCCATTTTCTCGCTCACTCAGTTTTGTTTGGAGGCGAAATCATCGATGGCCGCCTTGATGGCGTCTTCTGCCAGCACCGAGCAATGTACCTTTACCGGCGGCAGTGCCAGCTCTTCGGCAATGTCGGTATTCTTGATCTGTTGCGCCTCTTCCAGGGTCTTGCCCTTCACCCATTCTGTCAGCAGGGAGCTGGAGGCAATGGCGGAACCACAACCGTAGGTCTTGAATTTGGCATCCTTGATCACGCCATCCTCACCGACCTCGATCTGCAGGCGCATCACATCGCCACAGGCCGGCGCACCCACCATGCCCGTGCCGACATTCTTGGCCGCGTCATCCATCTGGCCGACATTGCGGGGATTTTCGTAGTGATCGATAACTTTTTCGCTGTATGCCATAGTTGATTCCTCTTAATGCGCTGCCCATTGTACCGACTTCAGGTCGATACCGGCCTTGTACATATCCCACAGTGGGGACAGGTCACGCAGTCTCTGAACTTGTTCGCGTAACTTAATGATAACATAATCTATTTCTTCTTCTGTAGTGTATCGCCCGAGGGATAGTCGCAAAGAGCTGTGCGCCAGCTCGTCCTCGCGCCCCAGAGCCCGCAGCACATAGCTTGGCTCGAGGCTGGCAGAGGTGCAGGCAGAGCCGGAAGAGACGGCCATGTCCTTGAGCGCCATCATCAGGCTTTCGCCTTCCACATAGTTGAAGCTGACATTCAGGTTGCCCGCAACGCGCCGTTCCAGATCACCGTTGAGGTAGACCTCTTCCATGTCCTTGAGTCCGTCCCAGAGGCGGTTGCGCAACGCCAGGATACGCGCATTTTCCTCGGCCATTTCCTCTTTTGCAATGCGGAAAGCCTCGCCCATGCCGACGATCTGGTGGGTCGCCAGGGTGCCGGAACGCAAACCGCGCTCGTGTCCGCCACCG
>JAJRUY010000189.1 GCA_024277555.1 Gammaproteobacteria bacterium
CCACCCTGGCCCAGGCATTTCTCGCCAAGCGGAAATATGTGGAAGCAAGCGAGTGCCTGCGCAACCGGATGCAGCTCACCGGACGCGCTCTGCTGCTGGCCGCAGGGGGAGAGGATGGAACACCGGAAACCCTGTCCGCTGACCTGGCCAAAGCCCTGACCCCGGAAGACAGTCACCTGGCAGCAGGTTTTGCAGAGCTGGAGCAGGCCCTGGATGATTTTTCTGCCGATCCGGACGAAATCCTTTTCCCCGGCCTCTTGCGTCAAGCCGATGAATGGGTGGAGTCCGCCCGCAGCAGCTGCCGTATTTTGCAAACGCTCGATCATCAATCCGACATCGCTTCCCGCGCATCGATGTGAACGCAGATTCCCGGCAGTGCATCGACAGATGCAGAGGATGGTAAATGGATCCGACATTGATATTTGCCGGCTTCGTCGTAGGCGGGGTTATCGGCCTGTGCGGGGTGGGCGGTGGCGCCCTGATGACGCCGTTTCTGATCCAGTACGGCATCAGCCCCGCCATCGCCATTGGCACTGACCTGGTTTATGCCCTGTTCAGCAAAAGCATCGGTGCCTGGCTGCACCACGTCAAGGGGACGGTAAACTGGGGCATCGTTGGCCGACTTGCCCTGGGCAGCATTCCTGCATCCCTTGCCTGCATGGCAATGCTCGGGGAGCTTGCTGAGCGCGACATTGACTATCAATGGCTGATCCGCGATATCGTGGGTGTCATGCTGGTGCTGACTGCCTCAGCCATGCTGCTCCCGTTACGGAAAAACAACAAAAAACAGTGGGGAAAGCATGCCCTGGATAGCAGCAGGCATACCGGGTATCTGACTGTCCTGATGGGCGCATTGCTCGGCTTTGTAGTGACCCTCAGCTCCATCGGGTCGGGGGCAATTGGCGCTGCCGTGCTGATCCTGCTGTACCCGCTATTGCCCGCCATTTCCATTGTGGGAACAGACCTGATGCATGCGGTTCCTTTGGTAGGTGTCGCTGCACTGGGACACTGGCAACTGGGAAACGTCGATTTTCCATTGCTTGGCAGCCTGGTGGCAGGCGCTGCGCCCGGCGTATGGATAGGAGCAAAACTGGGCACCCGCCTGCCTGAGCAGCATGTACGGAAAGTCCTTGCCATTGCCCTGCTGCTGATTGGAATACAGATGGTTATATATTGATGGCACCAGAGATTTCCCGCTACTGATAACAATTAGTAATACCTATAGACCAAAATGATATTTCTATGGACATGGCAGCCATATTATCGTTGCTGGCAGCACAAGATATTGAGACAAACAGCAGGCACATTATGAAAAACATGATTCCACTTGAAAAAGGGCGCCCGTCATTCAATGCCGGGAACTTGCTGGATTCACTCCGATTCGATGAGTATGGCTTTCTTATTGATCCGCAGGACTGGACCGAGGAAGTTGCAGCAGCCATCGCCATGCACGATGGAGTCGGCCTGTTGCAGGAAAAGCACTGGCAGGCAATACGCTTTATCCGTGATCGCTACCTGCGGCTTGGCGCCATCCCGCCAATGCGCAACCTCTGCCGCGGCAGCGGGCTGGAGCGCGAGGAATTCAAGAAACTATTCGGAAACTGTGCCGAATTCTGGCGTATCGCAGGGTTACCTGATCCTGGAGAAGACGTAAGAAACCACATGCAATAGTCAAACAATGTAACTCTTTTTTTGTTCGACCCTTAACTTGCCCGGGCTCTCCACCCGGGCGTTTTTTTGCCTGTTCTGCTTACCCGTCCTTTTGTGATTTGCCAATCCGGAAAACCGCACTGCCCCAACCAAGCAATGCCGCAATGATGGTCGAATAGCCAATAACCATCAAAGAGATATTCACATTCCACTGCGCCAGCATCAGCAAATGAAGTGTGCTGGCATCAAGCATTTTTCCGATGAATACGCCCAGGGTAACAAACAGTATTCCAAACAGGAAATAACCAAACGCCGTGCCCACATCCGGAACGCCGTAGCGCTCAATCAGCACAAAGCTGGAAATGACAACGGCGGCAATACCTATAAGTTGATCCACAGCTTTCAGTCCCGAGGCAATGGCAGGATGCCGGGCATGGCTTTCCAGGGTACATGGGCTGGCTGCACTGTTGAATCACTCACCCTGATAGAGAATCGCCCGATTTCTCCCAGCATGTTTTGCCGTGTAGAGAGCACTGTCAGCTTTCTCCAGAAGCTCCTCCTCTGTTTCGGCATCAGCAGGAAAAGTCGCAACACCCGCACTAATGGTCAAAGTATTATGCGGCTGCGTCTCCTCACCAGGAAACTCCTCCTGCTCCACTGCCTGGCACATTCTTGTCGCCATATTGAGAGCCTGCTCCCGATTTGTTTCCGGCAATATGATGGCGAACTCTTCCCCGCCGTATCTCGCCAGAACATCCACATTTCTGACCGCGTTTTTCATGGTCGTTGTAACCTTCTTCAGCACCATGTTGCCCTTGAGATGCCCATTGGTATCGTTGTAACGCTTGAAATGATCCACATCCAAAATGATTACCGACAGCTGGTGTCCATAGCGCTTGGAGCGTTTAAGCTCCTTCCGCAAGGCCTTCACGAAATTCCGGTGATTGCACAAGCCGGTCAGCCCGTCCGTGATCGCAAGCCTCTTCATTTTTTCATACAGCTGCATTTTCCCTATCGCTATCGCCGCCTGGGTGGCCAGCAGGGAAAGAATCGATTCTTCCTTGGCGGAAAAATCACGGGTTACAAAATCATCTACATACAGGATGCCAATAATCCTCCTGTCTGCTACCAGCGGAGTGGCAATCAGGGAACGGACACCTTCCTTCAAAAGTTTGCCAACGGGCACTTTCTCGAACTTTTCGAGATCCTTAATGGTAATAACGGAATTCTCATTGAGAATATGCTCCGTCAAGCCCCCTCCTCTTATCTCCCAGTTGTTTTGGTGAAAAACCTTCTTGCTGAAACCGCGTGTGGCAACCAGCTCCATGCAACCTTCGGTATCATCATAGAGTGCGATGCTGCCGGCGGGCGTATGGGTCAGATTGGTGGCACAGTCCAAAATGGTGGACAGCAGCTTGTCCTCACTCTCCGAGGAAGTCAGCATTATCCCGATCTTGTAAAGCGCCTCCTGTTCCTCCAGCCTGCTGAGCGCCTCTTTCTCCCGCGTCCTGCGCTCATCGATAAGCTTGAAAAGCAGATTTGCACTGAGCCCCTCTATCAATTCAACAGGTTTTCGGGACATTCTGGCACAAAGATCTTCCGAAACGCTCCTGCACCCGGATACGTCGACAACAATATCGACTTCCACCCGTTCCAGCAGAGCGCAATAGCGGTTTGCCGTGGGTATCCCCAGTTTTTTTGCGAGCAGCAGCCCTGGCGCATCGTCCCGGATATCCGCGACTCCCACCACCTGAATCTCGGGATACTCGTGCAGAATTGGCAGAAGCGCCGTGCCGCCAGTCCCTCCCCCAACAATCATTATTTTTATCATGCGGCTCACCTCTCGGCGTTGTGGTAAACAAGAGCCTTCCTTTGCATAACAGACTTATTAAGGGAATCCCTGACCAAGTCCATTTGCATCATTCTGGCCTCGGCTCTGGCATCCTGCTTCGCTCTCGACAACTGCTCCTGCGTTGTTCTCGACAACTGCTCCTGCGTTGTTCTACCTTCGCCCATCCATGGCCTCGTACCTCCTCCGTGCATGGAGTCGTGCGCCAGGATGACCGCTTGATTAGCGGTTCCTTAACGGTTGTCTTAGTAGGGCACCTCAAAAAATTCAGTTTTTGTCACACCGGCGCAGGCCGGTGTCCATAATTTTCAGGTACTTATGGATTTCGGCCTCGGCTCTGGCATCCTGCTTCGCTCTCGACAACTGCTCCTGCGTTGTTCTACCTTCGCCTATCCATGGCCTCGTACCTCCTCCATCCTTGGAGTCGTGCGCCGGAATGACAATTTTTCGAGGTACCCAGTAGTTTAACTCGGCACTGAAATGGGTCATGACCTGAACATGGCCTATTTGAGTAGCGGATTATATAGTATAAATACCCTGCCCCTGAAGATCCACAGATTCCGCCCCTCCCGGCGGAACCAGCTCCAGTGCCACAAACATTTTGCACCCATGCTCCGGCGAAGATTGCTTTTTTTACAAGGAATAGTGGTATAGTCAGACGCTTGAAAAATCAAGCTTTCCTTACAATCCAAGATCCGCGATTGATGGCGGAGCATAGCTCAAGCTCTTGATCTGTCTAGCTATATGAAAAATCTCACCAGATCTAATGGGTATGGCTGCGATTTTTCATTACACTATCCAAATCAATATCTTGCACTCTGCATCCGCAATCAATCGCGGATCTTGGGTACAAACCCTCCTGTAAAGGCAGTTGCATACCTGCTCCCTTTCATGCACTTTTCAGGAACATGAACAAATGATGGAGCCAAATATGAAAACAATCTTCTTCGGTCTGCTAATTGCTTTTTCCACGCTAGGCGTGGCAGAAACCCTGCCCGAGGGACACCCATCCATACCCCAAGCCCCTAATGCCTCACCGTCGCAGAACAAAGACGGCAAAATCCTTGTCAATGAAGGCACTGTTATCAGCACCATTCCGACAAAAAGCTACACCTACGTCGAAGTGCAGCAGGGCGACGAGATTATCTGGCTGGCAATGCAAAAAAAAGAACTCCCTGATGGCGCCCGAATTCGCTACGCTCGGGGCGTCACCATGAAAAATTTCTACAGCAACACCCTGAAAAGAGAGTTCCCTAGCATTCTCTTTATACAATCGGTTGAGCTTGTCAAGGAATAGCACTTCTACGGGAAACGCCGACTGACACCAACGTCCAAAAGGGCTTTCCTGCCCTTTTGTCGAACCTTGAGAGCTCCAAATCTGCCCCCGGACATGCCACATTAAAAAACCCGCTTGGAGCGGGCTTTTTAATGTGGCCCGCCCGAGAGGATTCGAACCTCTGACCTCAGCCTCCGGAGGGCTGCGCTCTATCCAGCTGAGCTACGGGCGGCAAGGCGGGGATTATAACTGATTTTCAGCGGTCGCTTGCAGCGTATTTTTGGTCA
>JAJRUY010000190.1 GCA_024277555.1 Gammaproteobacteria bacterium
ATCCAGCCCTGACCCTTTGCATCTTTGAGTACTGCGATACGGCAAGGCAAAAAACCCGCAAAAATAATGTCATACTCAACCATCTTCTTGGCGATCAACGCATCGCAAAAAGCCAGAATCCGCATGTAATTTGCTTCTTCCCCCATGGCTTTTACCTGCTCTGACAAGGGCAGATCAGCAACCAGTTTGAAGTTCAGGTTGTTGGCGCGCAACAACATAGAATCGATGGCGTCTTCAATAGACACATCGTCATTGATCTTGAATTTTTGAATGCTGCTGCGCACCATTTGTTCCATGGTAGCCTTGTCCATGGCAGGCATGGATGCTTGCTTTTCTGCCGCCAGGGAAAACGTGGAAACAAACAGCGCAAGACCGATAGCCAAAATTGTTTTCATGTATCAACTCCTCATTCTCAAGGGAATAATTATTCAAGGGAGCCTCCGGACAAGTCCATTTATGTCGTCCCGGCGCAGGCCGGAATCCAGCAATATCAGGATATGGAATCCTGGCCTGCGCCGGGATGACGACTTGATCAAAAGCCCGTTGACGACAAATACTAACCCGTAAAAGGCGCGGGAGAAAGCGTTTCACCGCCACTTAGCTGCTGGTACAGAATCGGTGTTTCAAGGGAGATGTTCTGCTCCCGCGCCACTTTCAGCAGCAGAGCCAGCATCAGCTGACGTATTTTCAATACCTGCCTGGTCTCCTTGATGTAGTAAAAACAGGTCCATTGCACTGCATAGTCACCACCATGTGTCGCCCGGATATCTACGTCATACTGGTTTTCAATCGGCAGGTCAGGATTGTCCCTGGTCAGCTCTATCACTTGATTGAACAGCTCGTTTACCTGTTGCTCCGTGACATCATAGGAAACATTGATGCTTAGTGCTTCGCGCAAACCTTTCGCCGAGGCAAAACGCGACAGGTTGTGTACAGTCATGTTTCGCAGTTTGGTGTTCTGGATCAGGATGCGATGGTTATTTGCCAGATGCAGGATCTCGGTGAAGAATACCTTGGTGCGAAATACCATACCAATCTGGTTGTTGTCTTCGCCCAACTGAATGATGTCTCCTTCTTCGATCAGGCGGCTGTTGAGAATAACCAGTCCACTCACCAGATCCGGCACCCAGGAAGCCTGGGTCAGCGCCAGCATTACGCCGATCACCCCCAGCACCCCTCCGGCTTCCAGCAGGGTGCTGTACCCCAGGATACGAATTACCGCCACCAGTACGATGATGAAGACAACCACCCCCCCAATCAACGTCAGCAGGCGCGAGTTGTAGGTTTCGACATAAACTGTTTCTTCCCCGCGTTTTCTTTCCTGACCCCAGCGCCGCCGGATAAGCCGACTCATAACATAGAAGCACAACCAGCCGACATAGATCGCCAGCAATACACCCAGGGTACGGGTAACCCAGGCGGTTTCACTTCCGGGATGCATAACCGCATTCACTGTTACAAACACGACAGCGATGATATTGGCTACCCGAAATACGTTCAAACGCCCGCGGAAACGCTGTTCATCATCAGCCTCGGGAAAAACGAATCTCAGCAACGGGCGCGAGAACAGCAACAACAACAGATTGGCGCCGAGAAGAAAAAGATCCATCGCCGAAAACGATCCTGTCAGGGTATCCCAGTTCATTGCTTGTTCCTGTTTGCAAACTTGCGCCAGATCCAGCTGCGAGGTTTGTCCGTTCCGGTGAGAATATAGTCGAGAGTCAGCTCGTGGCAAAGCGTCCATTCCATGGTGGAAAACGCCCGCCGGGTGCCGCAAAAAAGCAGCTTGTCACCCGGCAGCAAGGAAACATCTTCTTCCGGAAGCAATTCACGGCTGTTGCGGCTGATACGCAACAGCGCGATACAATCCAGCACGGACGTTCGATCAGCCGGATTGCACATGATGTCCTTGAGGCGCACTATGCCTCCACGATCCAGCACTTCCTGTATCGCACAATGCTGCTCTTGCCCTATGACAATCTCCTGAATTACCGGAACCCGATTATCCACCAGTCCGGCAATGCGACTGACCAGCAGGCAGGCCCAGTCTTCATCCTGGTAGGCCGCCAGACTAATGAATTCATACAACATGGGAGTGGCCAGCAGCACCCGTATTTTCCTGGCCACAATAGCGCTGGGATGCATCACCATATCCGCACCAACCGCCTCGAACAACGCATCATTCTTGTGATAGTTCTGCCGCGCAATAACGAAAAGCTTGTTGGTCATTGCCCTGGCTGTCATCACGATAGACAGGTTGTTTGCGTCATTATCCGTACCGGCAACGATACCTACGGTGTTGTGGATGCCTGCTTCCAGCAAGGTTTCCTCTTCCGTGCCCCGTCCCTTGATCAAACCCTGTTTTGGTTCTCCGGTCTTCTCTGGTGTGGCCTCTACAACGGTGATTTCCATATCCTCTTTGCCCAGACGCGTGAAAACAGCTTTACCGAAACGCCCATAACCCGCGATGATCCAGTGGCCGGTGGCAGGCGGATATACCGGATCGGGCAGGAGCGACCCTGGCTGTGCAGTAAGCCAGCGCTGTAACAGATATAATCCTGGCGTCTGCAAGGCGGTGGAGAGATGTTTTGCAAAGGTATCGAATGGATCAATAATATAATCCGTGCCGAACGAGGCCATATTGGCCTCAACATCATGAGAATCCGCCCGGCAGATCACAGTGGTTGCAGGATTAAGGAGCTTGGCGGTAATGGCTATTTTTAGATTGACTTCGTTGTCATTGGTCAACGCCACCACTCCCGCACACCGGGGGTGGCGCAAACCCGCCTCCAGCAGATATTTCGGGGTATGTGCATTTGCACGCAAGGCAGGCACATAGTCCCGCAGGTTCTGAAGTTTGATCAGGTTGATTTTGTGCTCATCCCGATCCAGCACCACTACATGCTGCCCCCGGTCAGTAAGGGCACGCGCCAGTTCCTGTCCTGTCTCCCCATAGCCGCAAAGTACATAGAAAGGATCCCGCATGCGCCGGATGCGACGGGTAAATCTCCGCTCCCTTATGGCATGCTGAAAGGTTTTGTCCTGAAGCAGGGTGAGAATGGTGCCAATGGCATACAGCCAGGAGATCACCGGCATATAGATGCACACCAATACCCAGGCACGTTGGCCATTTGTAAATTCATAGGGTATTTCACCAAAACCAATGGTGGTGGACATGAAGCTGACGAAATAGACGGCATGAAAAAAACTCATATGCCAGGGGTTGCCCTGGTCATCCTGTCCGGGTATCAACACCAGCCCCAGTACAGATACGGCATACACCAGCACCAAAGTCAGCAGGGGACGGCGCATACGCCGCAATACGAGGAAGACGATATTGTTCATCAGCCAGGAAGCCCCGGAAAATTCCTTGGAAGAATCACCCTCATCTACGCAACTTCACGGTCTCGACAATGAGCAACACCACCGAAATAACATTTGCCAGCATGGCGCCGCCGCTGAGCGAAACGATGCTGGCTACCGCAGACGGGGTCAGGCCGGTGCCGGAGATATGCACCACCCACATCCACACCACCGCAGCACTGACCAACTGCAATACGGCAACGAAACTGGTAGCCAGCAGCACGGCTCCCAACTGGCTGCGGTCACCAAATTTCAGGGCAGTGGCAATGATGTTGACCACGAGTACAGCAAACAGCTCATACACATTGTGATGAGCTGCATTATCGATTTCCCCGACAAAAAAACCAAAGTTCAGGGTAAGCGAAAGAACGATGAAAAAACCAAAGACGACTTTTTCCGGATTCATGGATATTCCCGTGTGCTTGGAAGGTGTTTTCGGAATGTAGCAGGAAACTTCGCCTGAGGGAAAGCACCATCACCCTTTCCCGCTGCTTTATGCTATTTTCTCTATCATGATGCGCCCCCCTTCCAACAAGAATACCGACAAAAGCCTGGTTGCAGCCTTTGTCCTGGTGCTGATTTTTGTCACGCCTTTCACCAGCCTGTGGTCCCGCGGCGAATGGCCCTGGTACCTGCCTTATCTGCTCTGGCTGGGGGCGATCCTGCTGCTTGCGCTCCCCCTCTCCCGGCGCCAAACAAGCGGAGTCCCAGGAGAAAACGAGAAAACATGACCCTGGAGCTGTCAACGCTGTTTACAGCCGGTTTCCTGTATCTGGTGATGTTGTTTTTGATCGCATATATCACCGACCGTGGACTGATACCGGAACGTTGGGTATCCCATCCGCTGGTATACACGCTCTCCCTGGGCGTATATGCCACATCCTGGACCTATTACGGCAGCGTAGGATTTGCCAATTCCAGCGGCTATCTGTTTCTGACGATCTACCTGGGCGTCACCCTGGCCTTTGCCCTTAGCCCGGTGTTGCTCCGGCCCATACTACGTCTGACCAATGAATATCAGCTCAGCTCTCTGGCAGATCTGTTCGCCTTTCGTTATCGCAGTCAGATGGCGGGGGTGCTGGTTACGTTGTTCATGCTCATTGGCGCACTGCCCTACATCGCGCTACAGATTCGCGCCGTAACCCAGTCATTGCAGGTGCTCACTCAGGAGGCGCCACCACACATCCTTGCCTTGGGATTCTGTATTACCCTGACAGCATTCGCCATTCTCTTTGGCGCCCGGCATATATCTCCCAGAGAAAAACACCGGGGACTGGTGATGGCCATTGCTTTTGAATCACTGGTCAAACTGCTGGCCCTGCTGGGAGTCGGGTTGTTTGCGCTGTTTGGCATTTTTTCCGGCCCTGAAGGGCTCAATCAATGGCTGATTGAAAACCCGGAAGCCATCCAGAAGCTCTACGAACCGGTGGGAAGCAGCCAGTGGGGAACCCTGATCTTCCTGTCTTTTGGTGCCGCCTTTTTGCTGCCCAGGCAGTTCCATATGCTGTTTGCAGAAAATCTGCGCGAGGACAACCTGCGGGTGGCAAGCTGGGCCTTTCCTGTATTCCTGCTGCTGCTGAACCTGCCCATCCCCGTCATCCTGTGGGCGGGTCAGTATCTTGAGCTGAGTACAGACCCCGATTATTTCGTGCTGGGAATAACTCTCGCCCAGGGACATTCCTGGCTGCCGATGATCACTTTTATCGGTGGAATATCCGCTGCCAGCGCCATGGTCATCGTTACTACATTGGCGCTGTCTTCCATGTGCATGAACCACCTGTTGCTGCCCGCCAGTTATCCCGACCCGAGACTGAACCTGTATTACTGGCTACTGTGGGGAAGGCGTCTGCTCATCGGGCTGATCATTCTTGCCGGCTACAGTTTCTATGCGTTTCTGGAACACCGGGCGGGGCTGGCGCAACTGGGGTTGATTTCCTTTGTGGCCGTGGTGCAGTTCCTGCCTGGCATTGTGGGCCTGCTGTACTGGCGGCGCGCCACCCGCGAAGGACTTATCGCTGGATTGCTGGCCGGAATTTCCATCTGGGCCTTTGCTCTGCTGTTACCCATGCTGCAGCACTCCGGTTTTATCGAGAACAGTTACCCGCTTGCCCGATGGCAGGAAATCGCTGGACTCGATCACTGGAGTTTTGCCACCTTCTGGTCACTAAGCTGCAATACCCTGTTGTTTGCCCTGGTCTCCCTTTTTAGCCGCCAGCGCAAGGAAGAACAGCAGGCAGCAGACAGCTGTTGCAGCAGCATCTTTGTCCCCCTTACCGGTGTGGTTGCCGCCCGTTCACCGGATGAATTCAAGAAAGAGCTTGGCGCGCTTCTAGGCGAATCCACCGCCAGAAACGAGGTGGATCGCGCCCTGGGCGATCTGGGCATGCCACCGACGGAAACCCGGCCCAGGGAACTGCGGCGTCTGCGCGAGCGCATCGAGCACAACCTCTATGGCCTCATCGG
>JAJRUY010000191.1 GCA_024277555.1 Gammaproteobacteria bacterium
ACGATTTTTCGAGGCGCCCTTCTGTGAAACCAACATCTTGCACATTATTTCGCGTTTCTATGTCAGGATCTGGGTAGAAGAGAAAATCCACACCATGGAGATGCTTTGGGATGATATTTGCCGCCTGCTTGCCTCGGCAAGCCATGATCTCATTGATGGATACAGGTTTTACGAGAGGTGGGCGAAAGGCTTGGGGGAATATTTTATCGATTCGCTTTACGCAGATATTGATTCGCTGATGATAAGCGCAGGTGTACACGCAATGTGCTTCAGTAAATACCACCGGCTGCTTTTCAAACACTTCCCCTTTGCTATTTACTACCCGGCGGAAGAAAACCTCGTCAAGGTTTATGCAATCCTTGATTGTCGCAGAAGTCCTGCATGGACACGGAAAATGCTGGGCAAGTAAAGCTGGATGCCATGGTATGGGGAAATGCACGGTACAAAAGTGCTAAAATGTCCCGCTATGCCTTTAACTCGTATGTTTCACCGGAATCTGGATTTTTTCCGGAGAGATTTTCGTTCAGATTATCCGAATGGACAAAAGTCGATGTCATTCATCGGCTTGCAGGCCGTTAGGATAATCTGGGCGAAAAGATCCCGGGAAAAGCCGGATCGCGTGACGGGTACAAAGTGTAACCTGATCCAGTTCAACGCAAGATAATGAATAATAAAGATAAACATCGGTATTCCGAGGGTTCTGGTGAAATATGCGGGTTAACATACGATCTGCACAGCCACTCCACGGTATCCGATGGCACCTTGCGTCCCGCCGAGCTGGTGAAAGTCGCGGCTGCTTCCGGGGTGGATGTGCTGGCCCTTACCGATCACGACAATGTATCGGGCATTGCCGAAGCCGAGGCGACAGCGCAGGAGCAGGGGATACGGGTCATCCCTGGTGTGGAAATATCCGTAAGCTGGAACGGCCATACCGTGCATATCCTTGGTTTGCAGGTTGCTCCTGAAAACGAGGTGCTGCTTCAGGGACTGCAGGAGCTTTGTGAATATCGCCAATGGCGGGCGCAGGAAATTGGACGAAAATTGCACAAGAAAGGGATTTCCGATGCCTATGAGGGCGCTTGCGAACAGGCCACAGGGGCGTTGGTGGGAAGACTGCATTTTGCGCGTTTTCTGGTGCAACATGGCCATGCCCGGGATGTCAAGGATGTATTCCGCAAATACCTGGTGACCGGCAAGCCGGGCTATGTATGCGGGGAATGGGCGGCCCTGGAGGATGCCATGGGCTGGATTCTTGCAGCGGGCGGTCTGGCGGTAATCGCCCACCCGGCGCGTTACAAGATGACCAGGGGCAAGCTGCGGCGGCTCATCGGCGAATTCAAGGAACTGGGTGGCCGGGGGCTGGAAGTGGTATCCGGCAGCCACAGCAGGGACGAATATTTCACCATGGCCAGACATGCCCGGGACTTTGATCTGCTGGCATCAGCCGGTTCGGATTATCATGGCCCGGATAATCCCTGGATCAAACTGGGCAATCTGCCGGAGCTGCCTCCAGGCTGTGATCCGGTCTGGAAATATTTTTGATATGGCACAGTTTTTTCAGATTCATCCCGAAAACCCCCAGCCGCGGCTTGTGCATCAGGCGGTGGAGATTCTGCGTGGCGGCGGGGTCATTATCTATCCCACAGATTCCAGCTACGCCATCGGCTGCCGGGTAGGGGACAAAGGGGCTCTGGATCGCATCCGCCGGATCCGCCGCCTGGATGACAAGCACAACTTCACCCTGGTCTGCCGGGATCTGTCAGAGATCTCCCTGTACACCAAGCTTGGCAACCAGCAGTATCGCCTGATCAAGAGCCTCACCCCCGGTCCATACACCTTTATATTGAAGGCGACCAAGCAGGTACCCAAGCGTCTCATGCATCCCAAACGCAAAACCATCGGCATCCGTATTCCGGACAACCGCATTGCCCTGGCGCTGCTGGATGAGCTGAACGAACCAATTCTAAGCAGTACCCTGATCCTTCCCGGTGAGGAGCTGCCCATGATGGATCCCTACGACATGAAACAGACCCTGGAAAGCCAGGTCGATCTGATCATCGATGGCGGCTACTGTGGCTATGACCCCACCACTGTCGTGGTAATGGAAGATGACGAACCCTGGGTTGCCCGGCATGGCAAGGGCGATGCCTCCTTGTTCGAATGATCTTCCCGCCGCGTTTCCGGATATAATCCCTCCATGCAAGAACTTACCCTGATTCAACAACTGGCGGTATTCGTATTGCCGTTGATTTTCGCCATCACCGTGCATGAGAGCGCCCACGGCTGGGTGGCGGACAAACTGGGCGATCATACGGCCCGTTCCATGGGGCGGGTGACGCTCAACCCCATTCCCCACATCGACCCTGTGGGCACCATTGTCGTGCCTCTGGCGCTGTATGCCCTGACCACTTTGTCGGGCGGCGGCGGGCTGATCTTCGGCTGGGCCAAGCCGGTGCCCATCAATCCGCGCAACTTCAGCAACTACCGGCGGGATACGGCGCTGACTGCGGTTGCCGGGCCGGTATCGAATTTTATCATGCTGTTGCTGTGGGCACTGGTGCTGCGCCTGAGTGTGGGACTGGAGGGCAGCGCCGGGTGGGTTGCCGAGCCCCTGGCCTATATGGCTGTGGGCGGAATCCTTATCAACACCATTCTCATGGTGCTGAACTTGCTGCCAATCCTGCCCTTGGATGGGGGGCGGGTGCTGGCCTCTTTGCTGCCGCCGCGTCTGTCCTATTCTTATGCGAAGCTGGAACCATGGGGGCTGTTCATCCTTATCGGGCTGATGGTGACCGGCATACTCTGGCCATTGATGAGCCCGATGCTGCAGCTGGTACAGACTCTGGCCTATTCCATTGCGGGGCTGATGTAGCTCGTGCCGACCACTTTATTCAACTGATCGACCAGGAAACTCATGGAAAACCTAGCATCACAACATTCCCGCGTACTTTCCGGCATGCGGCCCACTGGCCGCCTGCATCTGGGACACTATCATGGGGTACTGAAAAATTGGGTGGAATTGCAACATGAGTACCAGTGTTTCTTTTTTGTCGCCGACTGGCATGCCCTGACCACCCACTACGAGGATCCAACCATCATTCCGGAAAGCGTCTGGGATATGGTGATCGACTGGCTGGCTGCCGGCGTTAATCCTGGCGAGGCCACCCTGTTCATTCAGTCGCGGGTACCAGAACATGCCGAGCTGCACCTGCTTCTGTCCATGCTCACCCCCCTGGGTTGGCTGGAAAGGGCGCCAAGCTACAAGGATCAGCAGGAAAAACTCAAGGAGAAGGATCTGGCCACCTATGGTTTTCTCGGCTACCCCCTGTTGCAGGCAGCGGACATCCTCATCTACCGCGCCGGACTGGTGCCCGTAGGAGATGATCAGGTGGCGCATGTGGAGCTGACCCGGGAGATTGCCCGGCGCTTCAATTACCTGTATGGCCGTGAATCAGACTTTGAGGCGCGGGCGGAAGAAGCAATAAAGAAAATGGGCAAAAAGAATGCCCGGCTCTATGCCAGCTACCGCAAGGCCTGGCAGGAACAGGGTGACGACGAGGCGCTGGCGGCGGCTCGCGCCCTGCTGGAATCCCAGCAGAATATCAACCTCAGTGACCGGGATCGTCTGTTCGGCTACCTGGAGGGCGGTGGCAAGGTGATCCTGCCCGAACCCCAGGCTCTGCTCACCAAAGTTTCCAAAATGCCGGGACTGGATGGACAGAAAATGTCCAAGTCCTACGGCAACACCATTCCCCTGAATGCAAGGCCGGAAGAACTGGAAAAGCAGCTGCGCACCATGCCTACGGATCCGGCTCGGGTGCGGCGCACTGATCCGGGTGATCCGGCCAAATGCCCGGTATGGGAGTTCCACCAGGTCTATTCTGATGATACGGTGAAAAACTGGGTCAAGGAAGGCTGCCGTAGTGCAGGCATCGGCTGTATCGAATGCAAGCAGCCGGTTATCGATGCGGTGCTGGCGGAACTCAGGCCCATACAGGAACGGGCGGCGGAATATGAAAGCGACCCCGGCCTGGTGCGCAACATCATCAACGAAGGTTGCGAAAAAGCCCGGGATGAAGCCCGTGATACCATGGATGAAGTGCGCCATGTCATGTCTCTGGAATATCGATGAATACTGCTGAGATCACCATCGGCCAAGGATCTGTCGCCGAGCCTGTTCCCCGGCAGGAGGAAATGCCCTTCGCAGTAGTGGAAGGACAGCCTCAATATCAACTGCCCAAGGATCTGTATATTCCGCCGGATGCCCTGGAGGTGTTTCTCGACGCCTTCGAAGGGCCGCTGGATCTGCTGCTGTATCTGATCAAGCGCCAGAACCTGGATATTTTGAATATTCCCCTGGCTAAAATCACCCAGCAGTACATGGAATACATCGACCTGATGAAGGAACTGCGCCTGGAACTGGCGGCGGAGTACCTGGTGATGGCTGCGATGCTGGCGGAAATCAAATCCCGCATGCTGTTGCCCCGGCCTGTTTCCGAAGAGGAAGAAGGGGAGGATCCCCGGGCGGAACTGATCAGGCGCCTGCAGGAATATGAACGCTTCAAGCAGGCGGCAGAAGACCTGCATGACATGCCTCAGCTGGGAAGGGATGTTTTCCCCGTGCGTGTGGAAGTGCCGAACAAAAACATCCGCCAGGAACCACCGCCCCTGGAGCTGAAAGAGCTGTTGCTGGCGCTGAAAGAAGTATTACAGCGGGCAGACATGTTCAGCAACCACCACATCACCCGCGAACCCCTGTCCCTGCGGGAGCGCATGAGCCGGGTTCTGGAAGCGGTGAGCAGCAACCGCTTCGTGGATTTTCACGATCTTTTCGACATCACCGAAGGCCGTGATGGCGTGGTCGTTACCTTCATGGCCATTCTGGAACTGCTCAAGCAAACCCTGATTGAAATGGTGCAGGGCGAAACCTTTGGCCCCATTCATGTGAAAGCCCATGGAGTGAGTGAGGCATGAACCCCAGTGATAACCTGAAACAGATCGTGGAAGCGGCCCTGCTGGCTTCCGGCAAGGCCATGACCCTGGACAAGCTGCTGGAGCTGTTCGATGAAATGGAGCAGCCGGATAAAAAGGAACTGCGCGCCGTGCTCCAGGAGCTGGGCGATGACTATGTGGGTCGGGGTATAGAGATCAAGGAGGTTGCCTCCGGCTGGCGCATCCAGGTGACCGGGGACTGTGCGCCATGGGTCTCCCGCTTGTGGGAGGAAAAACCCGGTCGTTACTCCCGTGCCCTGATGGAAACCCTGGCCCTGATCGCCTACCGCCAGCCCATCACCCGGGGTGAGATCGAGGATATCCGCGGCGTCAGCGTCAGCACCCATATCATGCGCACCCTGCTGGAGCGCGAATGGGTGCGCGTGGTGGGGCAGCGGGATGTGCCGGGCAAACCCTCCCTGTACGGCACCACCCGGGAGTTCCTGGATTATTTCGGACTCAAATCCCTGGATGAACTGCCGACCCTGGCGGAGATCCGTGATCTGGATGTAATCAATGAAGAGCTGAACCTGCAGGAACCGGGCACAGGCGCAGCGGATGTCGGCAGTGTTGCCTCAGAAAAAAATGCGCATGACGAGGATCCGCGCCAGCAACCCGCGCATCCGCAAGCAGAGGAAACAGCGCCGGAACAACAATCTCCACAAGGGGAACCGGAAGTGCAACAAAATACATCAACCACAATAGATACGGATACCGATGAAAAACAAGCCTGAAATACAGGGAGAACGTCTGCAGAAAATGCTGGCAAATGTTGGCATGGGGTCTCGTCGGCAAATTGAAGGCTGGATTCGTGAAGGGCGGGTGCAGGTTAATGGCAAGCCCGCCAGCCTGGGTGACCGCGCTACCCTGCAGGATCAAATCACTGTTGATGGGCACCCGGTATCGGGGAAAAAGCTGGCGGCCAACGAGCGCTTCGCCATTCTGTACAATAAACCGGAAGGCGAGCTGGTTACCCGCCATGACCCGGAAGGCCGCAAGACCGTGTTCGCCAATCTGCCCCGCCTGCCTCAGGGGCGCTGGATTGCGGTGGGGCGGCTGGATGTGAACAGTGCCGGCCTGTTGTTGTTTACCAACGACGGAGAGCTGGCGAACCGTCTCATGCACCCCAAACAGCTTATCGAACGTGAGTATGCGGTGCGCGTACATGGCCGGGTAACGGAAGAGATGCTGAAACAACTGGTCAGGGGTGTTGAGCTGGAAGATGGCCCGGCGCGCTTCGAGGAAGTGGTGTTTTCCGGTGGGGAAGGCAGCAATCAGTGGTATCACGTCGTGCTCATGGAAGGCCGCAAGCGTGAGGTAAGGCGCATGTGGGAAGCTGTGGGGGTGGTGGTCAACCGCCTCAAGCGTGTGCGCTACGGGCCGATTATCCTGGACAGCCGGGTAAAATCCGGCATGTGGAGAGAGCTGGAAAAAAAAGAACAAAAAGATCTGTTGAGTATTGCCGGCTTGAAAGACAAGCGCCGCTGGGGAACCTTGAAACGCCCTGGTTCCCGTCCGGAAAAGAAATCCCGGCCTTCACCATGGGCGCGCAAATAAACCGCAGTTCAACTTTCCTGAATGGATTATCAGTTCAGGAATTGGGCGTCTCTAATAATTATCATTCCGGCGTATGCCGGAATCCATAAGCTCTTGAAAGTTTAAGACACCGGCCTGCGCCGGTGTGACGAAGGCCAAATTATTCGAGGCGCTCAATGGTGATCTTCAGGAGAAAAAGTATGCGCATATCCATTGTTGTGAGCCTGTTGTTTTTTACACAGCTGCTGCTGGCGGCCACAGAAGGCGAGCTGGGCAAAGACCTGGTGAATCCCGGTTACCATGAACAACCCGGCTGGTTCAAAGAGTCCTTCCTTGATCTTGGCGAAGACGTCGCGGAGGCGGCAGCGCAGAACAAGCGCGTGCTGCTGTATTTTTATCAGGATGGCTGCCCCTACTGCGCCAAATTGCTCGAAGACAATTTTGGTGATGCACGCATTGCGGAAAAGACGCGCAAGCATTTCGATGTAATCGCCATCAACCTGTGGGGAGATCGTGAAGTTACCAGTCTCAACGGCCAGGCCACCACGGAAAAAAAGTTGGCTGAATCTCTGCGGATACAATACACACCTACCCTGTTGTTTCTGAATGAACAGGGAAAGGTTGTGGTGCGGCTGAACGGCTACTACGCGCCCGCCAAATTCGACGTAGTGCTGGACTATGTATCGGGCAAACAGGAAGCCGTGATGAAGCTTTCCGCATACTATGCCCAGCGCAAGCAGATGACCGGGGAGGGCCAGTTGCATAGTGAGCCTTTCTTTCTTTCGCAGCCGTTGCGCCTGGCGGACAATCGCAAGCAATCCTGGCGCCCCTTGCTGGTGCTGTTTGAGCAGCGTGGCTGCCAGCCCTGTGATGAGTTGCACCAGGATGCTTTCAAGCGCCAGCACCTGGTGACGGCGCTGAGTGCGTTCGATATTGCCCAGGTGGATATGGACTCCACCGCTGAGCTGCAGACCCCCGACGGACGAATGATTCCTGCCCGCCAGTGGGTGGAAGAACTCGGCCTGCAATATGCGCCAAGCATGGTGTACTTTGATACGGAAGGAAAAGAGATTTTCCGCTCTGAAGCCTGGCTGAAAACCTTCCATCTGCATACGGCGCTGGACTATGTGGCCACAGGCGCGTATTTACAGCAGAAGAACTTCCAGCGTTTTGTGCAGCATCGGGCGGAGATCTTGCGGGAAAAAGGTTTTGCAGTGGATTTGATGGAATAGGTTTTGGTGTGTCGGCGATGGACGCGGAGTTGCTGCAAGCGGCACACCGGAAGCGAAGCCGGACAACCAGTCAGCAGGGAAACCGATTGTGAGACTGTTACGAAACTACAGAAACATCTGGATACTCATGGGATGCCTGCTTTCATTTGCCGGGCAGGCGCAGGTGATGGATGGACACAAGCCGCCAGAAAAGAACCAGGAAATCACCAATGTCGACAGTCCGCAGCTGGAAGTGGAAATCCGGGGGCTGGAAGGCGCGTTGCTGGCAAATGCCAAAGCCTACCTTGGGTTGTTGCAAAAAAAACATGATCCACATCTGACAGAGCAGTGGATAAAGCATCTGCACGAAAATGCCGCAGAAGAAATTCAGCAGGCCTTGCAGCCTTTTGGTTATTACAATGCCCGGGTCGATGGTTCCCTCGAGGAAAAAGAGGGTAAATGGATTGCGGTCTATACGGTAACTCCAGGACCGCAGGTGGTAGTTTCCGGAATTGATCTGAAATGGTCGGGTGAGGGAGCGGAAGAACCAGAGCTGCAACAGGCGCTGGAGAGTTTTCCACTGAAACAAGGTGCTGCTCTGGATCATGCGGCCTATGAGCAAGCCAAGGCGGCGCTGCTGGAGCTGGCAGATACTCTGGGTTATCCGGATGCAGAGTCCAGAACCGCGAGAATCGTCGTGGATGCAAAGGCCAATCGTGCTGCAATCACCCTGCATCTGGATACTGGCCACAAGTATTTCATCAGTGAAATCCGTCTGCATCAGGATTTTCTGGAGCCGAATTTTGTGCGCCGCTACCTGGTGGATGTAAAGCCCGGAGATACCTATTCCCAGGAAAATCTCCTCGAAATCCAGAAAGATCTCATTACGGCAGGATACTTTTCCCTGGTGGATATCAAGCCGAAATTCCGCGAGGCGCAAGAGTACAGAGTGCCTGTAGACGTTACTCTTGAGCCGGTGAAGCGCCAGCAGTATTCCTTCGGCATTGGATATGACACCGATATCCAGGTGAATCTCTCCATGCGCTGGAAGCACCGGCGCATCAATCGGCTTGGACACAAGGCAGATGCCCAGGTAAAGCTTTCCCTGGTAGAGAATCTGATCCAGGCAAACTACTGGATTCCCGTCAGAGACCCCCGCAGCACCCGCCTGGGTTTTACCGCCAGGCTGAAAAGCGAGGTGCTGGATGACTCCAGTAGCGACTCCTTAAGCCTGGAGGCCGGGTACTATTTCATTTGGAAGCAATGGAACGCCAAGCTTTACACGGAGTTCAAATATGAACAGTTTATCGCCGGTGTGGCTGACAGCGTCGATTCCAGCTTCCTGAGTTTTGGCGCCAGAGCCGAGCGATCCCATTTTGAACAGGGAAACTATCCCCGGCGGGCCTGGAGCCTTTTTGCAGACCTGCGCACTGCGCCGGGGCCGGTCTCCACCACCACTTATATCCGCACCCATATCAGAGGGAAAATGTATGTGCCGGTTTTTCAGGAAGGCCGCCTGATTCTTGCCGGTGAGCTGGGCGCGGCTTCCGTAGGGGACTATAAAGAGTACCCGAATTCCCTGCGTTTCTTTGCCGGAGGGGACAGCAGTGTACGCGGCTATGACTGGAAAACCCTTGGCCCCACAGATGAGGAAGGAGACGTCATCGGCGGCAGGCAGGTGGTCACGGCAAGCATTGAGTATAACCACAAGGTTGCCGGGCAATGGGTGGCGGCAGGATTCATCGATGCCGGAAATGCCTTCAACGACAGGCTGGACGATGTTCATGTTGGAGCGGGGTTTGGCGCACGCTGGCTGTCCCCGGTGGGCACCGTGCGTCTGGACTTTGCCTGGCCGGTCAACCGCAAGGACAGAAGCACCGAGTTTTCCGATCTGCGTGTACACTTTGGATTTGAGGTGCTGCTGTGAAGTGCTGGATGAAAAGGCTGGTGCTGGGGCTGCTACTCACAGTGCTGCTCATGGCTGGCGTTGTAACCGCCTTGCTTGGCAGTCGTCCGGGGGTGCAATGGCTGCTGGAAACCGGCAACCGATTTATTCCGGGAGAGCTTGCGGTGCAACAAGTGCAGGGCAGCCTGCTGGGGGATCTCCGGCTTTTGGGGTTGGTATACGAAACCCCGGATATGTCTGTTCGCATTGGCGAGGTGACTTTTCGCTGGATGCCTTCCGGGCTGTTTGGCGGGGTTTTCCATGTGCGGGAGCTGACAGTCGGCCAGCTGCGCTATTAGCAACTGCGGGTGGCGGAAGAAAAGCCATCACAGCCATTTGAACTTGCGGACATCGAGCTGCCGGTAGAGCTGCGGCTGGATCTGCTGCAAGCCAGGGGGGTAGAGATCATTTCCTCGCCGGAAACTGCTCCGGTGGTAATTGATGCCTTGGTGCTTGTTGCGGCCTGGGATGATGCCGGTCTCGAGCTGTCCAGGTTGGATCTGGCCATGCCGGAATTGCAGTTTCAGGGACAGGGTGAATTGTTGCCGGCGGGAAATTACCCTTTGAATCTGGAAATGAGCTGGCAGCTTCAGGCCGCTGACCTGCCATCGGTTTCCGGCAAGGGGCGCATCCATGGTGATGTTGAAATGCTGCGCTTGCAACACCAGATTGAAGGTGACGTAAAGGCGGAGCTGGCGGTAAAGGCACATGATCTGCTGCACAAGCTCGCCTGGGATGCCCAGGTAACGATCACCAGGCTTCCGGAACAGTATCTGCCGCTGGAGCAACCGGCGCAATTCGGATTGCAGATCAGCGCCAAAGGGGATCTGGATCAGGCGCATACCCGGGCTTCCTTCGAGGCATACCAGCCAGAAGCAGCAACTGCCGAACAACTGCTGTTGAAGCTGGCGGCTGACATCCGCTTTTCCGATCTGCATTTCAAGCTGCAAAGCGATTGGCAGAACCTCCAGTGGCCGCTGACCGGGGCTGCGCAGATCGCGGCGCAAAGTGGCAGCCTGGAGGCAACGGGGATTCCTGGTGACTATGCATTTTCGCTGCAAAGCAATCTGCAGGGCGAGGGCATACCCCCAGGCAATTGGCATGTGCAAGGGCGGGGCGGGCTGGAAAAACTCCGGCTGGAAAAACTGCTGGCCCAGGTTCTCGATGGTCGCCTGGAAGCATCCGGTGATCTGGCCTGGTCTCCAGTGCTGACCTGGGATATGGAGATCGCAGCGACAGATATCAATCCGGGGCTTCTCGATGCCCAGTGGCCGGGAAAACTCAGTGTTTCAGTTTCCACCGCCGGGGGGCTGCCGGACACGGGTCTTCAGCTGCAAGCACAGATCAGGGAATTGAAAGGTTTATTGCGTGAAAAGCCCCTGGCTGGAAGCGGCAATATTCGTGTCGATGGTGACAATCTGCTGCTCGAAGATGTGATCTTCAGCAGTGGGCGGGCGAAGATTGCCGTCGGGGGGGAGCTGGGTTAAACGCTGCATCTGACCTGGAGACTGGATGTGCCAGCCGTTGCAGACCTGCTTCCACAGACTGAGGGAGAAGTATATGGTTCGGGCAAGTTGGCAGGCACCCGGGAGCAGCCGGTTGTCGAAGGGAATATCAAGGCGATAAATATTGTTGCGGGAGACATCAAGTGCGCCCTCTGCGATGCAGAGTTCTCTCTGGGCCTGGATGAGGCATTTGTCTCCCGGGTGTTGATTACTGCCACGGATGTGCTGGCGTCCGGGCAGCAAGTAAAGTCCTTGTCCCTGAAAATGAATGGCCCACTGCAGCAACAGACTTTGGAACTGCTGGCGGATCACCCTCAAGGCCGGCTGAATTTTGTTGCCACCGGCGCCTATCTCCAGGACAAGGCCGCATGGCAAGGCCAGATAAAGCAGCTGGGGCTGGATGCAGGCGAATATGGTGACTGGAAACTGAAACAAGCCGCAAGCTTGTTTGCATCGGCAACGGAGATACGTCTTTCTCCCTTGTGTTTGCAGGAGCAACAGGCCGAGCTATGCATCCGGGTTGACCGGGAGGAAGGCGCAGGCAATGCAAAACTTTCCCTGAAAGATCTGCCGCTGGAGCGGGCGCAGCCCTGGCTGCCTCCCCAAATCCACAAGCTCAGTGGTTTGCTCAACCTGCAGGCAACAGCGGAACTGGGGCCTGTACTCAAGGCCAGGCTTGAAGCAAACCTGGAGCCAGGCGTACTTTCCTATCTTGCGCCCCCTTCAAATCCCGTTGCCCTCGAACTTCGTGATGGAAAACTCAGCGTGGTTTATGACGAGAAGCAACTGGCGGCCAAATGGAAGCTGGGACTGGGGGAAAACCACATCGAAGGAGAGTTGCGTATTCCCCGGGAGGAGTTGGACAGGAATCCTCGCACAGCACCATTAGAAGGAACTGTAAAAGTAGCGGTAAAGGAGCTGGATCTGATCACGGCCTTTGTCCCCGGCATACAGAAGATCAATGGGAATATTGATGTGGCCATTGACCTGGATGGCCAGCTGGGTGAGCCGCGAATCAGTGGCCAGGCTTTGCTCAAATCCGGTGAGATCGTCGTGCCCATGGCCGGTTTGACGCTCAGGGATATGCTGATCCAGGTGAAGGGCGATGGCGGGGAACAGCTGGATATTTTGGGGAGCGTTGCTTCCGGGGAGGGGGAGCTGGATCTGCGGGGCGTTGTGATCCTGGACGCACAGCAAGGGTGGCCGGCAAGGCTTGTCCTCAAGGGAAAAAATTTCCAGCTGGCGGATCTTCCCGAGGCCCGGGTGGTGATTTCTCCCGACTTGCATCTGGAAACCGCCAGGGATCTGATCCGGATTCGCGGCTCTCTGGATCTTCCGGTAGCGCGTATCGAATTCCATGATCTCCCAGCCGGTTCCCGTGATGTGTCTGCGGATGTGGTCATTGCCAATGAGAATGGCGAGATCGAGGAGGCTCCCAATTCGCGAGTGGACGCGGAGGTGGTGATTACCTTGGGGGACGATGTGAATTTCCGGGGATTCGGCCTGCACGCAGATCTTGGGGGCAGGCTGACCATCGACCAGAAAGCCGGGAAGTTCCCTGGCGCGAATGGTGAACTGAAAATCGAGTCCGGCAGTTTTCGCGCCTATGGACAGGATCTGACCATAGAGCAGGGCAGGATCTCCTATGCCGGCGGCCGCATCGACAACCCTGGCATACGCCTGCGGGCAAGCAGAAAAACCGGCGATATCACCGTGGGGGTGGAGTTGACCGGCACGGCCAAAAAGCCGCAGCTTTCCACCTTCTCCTCAGATTCGGACATGAGGAAAAAAGACGTGATCTCCATGTTGTTGACCGGCCAGAAGACCGGCGATCTGTCGGAAGCAAAAATCTATACCGGCAAGCAGATTACTCCTGATCTCAGTGTGGGCGTAAACCTGGGGGCTGGGGAAGAGGGCAGCGAATTCGTGGCGCGCTACAAGCTGCGGGAGCATATAAACCTGGAAGGAACCAGCAGCGCCCAAAAAAGCGGCGCCAGTATCAACTATGTGTTTGAGTTGGAATAACCCGAATATTTCACCAAAAAGAAAGGCAAAACCCTTTCAATCCGATATAATACAGTTACTTAGCCCACCTTCAGTGCCCCCACCCTCAAAATAACCTAACCCATTGATTATTTCCTTTTGTGAAAAATAAATGATCAATAAAATCAATGGGTTAGTTTTTCTGTTTCGAAATGTAGTGCCATAATC
>JAJRUY010000192.1 GCA_024277555.1 Gammaproteobacteria bacterium
CCTTGAGGTCTTTCATCAAATCCTTGTGAGTGCGCTCATTGAAGTTGTAATAGTGGCTGAGTTTCTTCAGCTTGGCATATACCACCGCAGGATCTTCATCGGTCCAGTCAGAAAGCATGACTACATAGTCACGGTCATAGGTAAAAGGTTCTGGCTCACGAGGCTCAATGACGATAGGACCATACAGCCCCGTCTGCTCCTGAAATCCGGAATGGCTGTGATACCAGTAGGTGCCGCTCTGCACCAAGGGACATTTGTAGGTAAAGGTTTCCCCTGGAGCAATGCCGGAAAACCCGTTGGAGATGTTCGGCACACCATCCATACCACTGGGCAGGATAAGGCCATGCCAGTGAATGGAACTGCTTTCCGGAAGGTTATTGGTCACCCGCAGGGTTACGGTTTCACCCTCCTTCCAGCGCAATATTGGCGCCGGAAGAGAACCGTTTACCGTGGTGCCAATGCGCGGTGTACCGGTGAAATTTACCACCTGTTCACCAATGGACAGATGGAACTCTGTGCCTCTGAGAACCGGAATCTTCTGTTGTTGATCGGAGTTCGCCCACAGCGCACGGGAGCTCAAACCCATGCTTGCAGCCACCCCACCCATGGCCAGCCCCTGTACAAAGCGACGGCGTGAAAGGGACATGTCTGTCCCGGGAATATCTGTGTTTTTGTATCTCATATAATTGATTCCTCTGCATTTCGGCGCGCCAGGCACGCCGAAGAACACTTTTAGCAAAAAAAGAATTGGCTCTGGATGGAGCTACAGCAGGAAATCAGGCCCGAGGAGGGCGATACAGAAAAGAAAGCGTGGAATTGAGGACTCGAGGTGCAAGCCCCGTCAAATTGATTGCCACAGGCAGGGGTAGAATCATGGACGAATCCATCGGCACTGCCGCCAAGGCGCAAGATGCGCAATGATCGGCGCCGCAGGAACTACCATCGCAACAGCTGGCCTGCTCGCAGGCCTGGGACATTTCAGGTATTTGGCCATGATCCATAGCCACCGCAATGGGCGCATCAGTCGCATTGCCAAGGGCATTCATGGAAGCTTCAGCCGCAAACAAACCTTGCAATGGCAGCAATCCCAATAACAGGGAAAGCAATATGGCAACGGTTTTATGGTGCAGCAAGCTCATGCACAAACGATAATGACTTTCATTCAATCGGTCAACAACAATTGCGCCGCACCGGGGTGCCAACAGGCATAAACCGGCTGGGTTTCACAAATCGGATCAATATCTACTTCTTTGCCAGCAACAGAATCCCATTAGTGAGCAAATCCTCTTTTCGATGCTGCTCCAGCAATACTTCCGGAACAATAATATCCATGTTCAATCGTTGTTCTCTGACCACCTCGAACCCGGCATCCTGAACATGCATCCTGATCTGATCAGCAGTGATGCGGTTCAGACTGCTGAACTCTTCAAGGTGGAAACGCTTGAAATCCTCCATATCCAGCGCATGATACTGATGCCCCTGATGCTGAGCCGGAATCTCGCCATCATAATTCATAACAACATCATGCAGCCGCTCGGAAGGCCAGAACAGATGCGCCCAGGGTATATCGACAAAGCGTCTCAAATGCGAACCCCAAGGCGAATAGTAAAGAGGCTCGATTTGCAGGAAAAACAGGCCTCCTTCCTTGATGGTGCCGTGCAAGTCAGTAAATATTGCAGGTATGTCAGATTGCGGCACATGCTCGAATACCGACCAGCTAAAAACAGCATCCACCGCATGTTTTTCAGCCAGTGGCTGGAGTGGCTGTATCCGGTGGAAATGCAGGTTGTCCGGCAACTGCTGTAGATGCAGTTGCTCTGTCACCAAATCCGGCAACTGCAAAAACTTGTCACCGACATCCACGCCATGCACCTCAACAGATGGATAGCGCAATGCCACACCCAAGGTAGTAACCCCACCCCCGCAACCGAAATCCAGTATAGAAGAGGCGTTGTCCAGATCCATTTCAGCACCCACCCAATCAATTACACGAGTTGCAGCATGGTTGAAATGAGAGTCAAACCAGACGGTGGAAATATGCTCTGGACTCCAGGCTGTTTTGGAGGGAAAACGATGCATGATAATAATGCAGAAGAGGAAAATTTTGGACCAGTATACGCGAAGAAATCAACCCCGTACCAATATGCCCAATTTTTGGGCGTGTTGCAGCAAGCATTCCTTGTTGAACATTGACTCGGCAATGGTTCGATCTCGCTTAATTTCCTGGGCTATCAAGTCCTGATTCGGGTGATTATTAACCCGCATAAACACCCGGGATGCCCTGAGTTACTTTGAAGCATACTTGGCATATGATCCTCTATCCATATCAATGATCTCAACGGTAATAACTGCAACAGGAATATTCAATTTGGACAAACCTGCCAGGATTTCTTTGCCAAGACGCTTCTTGTCGTCGGCATCCCGACCTGATTTAATCCGTGCCTGAATATGAATATAAGGATCACTACCTCCGCCATG
Source organism: Gammaproteobacteria bacterium (assembly GCA_024277555.1). Classification (GTDB taxonomy): domain Bacteria; phylum Pseudomonadota; class Gammaproteobacteria; order Chromatiales; family Chromatiaceae; genus Thiolapillus. The sequence continues at coordinate 2,479 of JAJRUY010000192.1, forward strand.
AGTATATTCACGAAATGGATAGGCTCTGGTTTTAATTTGGTTCGCCAGAAATAAACCACTACCAGAAATAGATTGATGCACTGCCTTCAATATGTCTTTGATTGTAAAATCATCAGCCAGCTGCTCTGGATATTCAATAACAATGTGTGGCATTAATATTATCCTCTGTAAGTAAGGGCGCCTCGAAAAATCGTCATTCCGGCGGAAGCCGGAATCCATAACTTGCTGATTTATATGGATCCCGGCTTTCGCCGGGGTGACGAAAAACGAATTATTCGAGGTTCCCGTAAGTTTATCTGCTTGATATTTTGCAGCACACCCCCCGATGCAGGCAGATAGTTTGCCTGGCAACATCTGTCCATTTCCCTGCCAGGCGTAGCTGTATTATAGTTGTCCAGGAATTTCCGGATAACTGGGATCAGTTTGACAGTCGCCATGCATATACAACTTACAAAACTTATCGGGCAG
>JAJRUY010000193.1 GCA_024277555.1 Gammaproteobacteria bacterium
CGGGCTTCCGGTTGATTCATTGCTCAACATCCACGGCGCGCTCACCGCCGAGAACCGCAGCAATGACCTGATTGAGGCGTCCTTCCACCGTGGCATCAATGCTGGATGTGGAATTTGCAATGCGGCAGCCGCCACGCGACAGGGTGGGAGCCTCACGAATACGCCAGCTGCGCTCGTCCTCTTCATCCAGATTAAGTACTTCGCGCACCAGTGTGGCATCCTCCGGATGGAGTTCGATCTGCACAGTGCCGGTTGCTGCCGGCAACAATCCCATGGCTTCCCGAATAACACCGACAATCTGTCCGGGGTCGGATTTTATTTCCCTGCGCACCAGCTGCCTGGCCACAGCCAGCGCCAGCCCCACCAGCTGCTCTTCTATCTGGCTGTCCAGTTCCTCGAAAGGCTGTGCAAGGCATTGCAGCAGCTTGTCCAGCTGCTGAACCTGGTGGGCAGATTGCTCCTTGCCAGCACGCAGCCCTTCTGCCAATCCTTGCTGAAATCCTTCTTGCCGTGCCTGGTTGCGGGTTTGCTCCAATTGTTCTGCCGTAGGCAGCCGGGTCGGATCAGTTCTTTGTTTGGCATCATTTTCGTCACCAGAAGATAAATCAGGCGCCTGCCAGGGTTGCGCCTGCTGCAGCAATACAGAGCTGGAATCAAACAAATTCGTCACCTCCACTTCCCCCCAGGGCAATTTCGCCATCGTCGGCCATGCGCTTGGCTACCGTAAGGATTTCTTTCTGCGCCTCCTCCACCTCACTCAGGCGCACCGGCCCCTTGGCTTCCAGATCGTCACGAAGCATGTCGCCAGCACGCTGGGACATGTTTTTGAAGATCTTTTCCTTGACCGCAGCATCAGCCCCCTTGAGCGCCACCAGCAGCGTGTCCGAGGCGACCTCGCGCAACAGGGTCTGGATGCCGCGGTCATCGACATCAAGGAGATTGCTGAACACGAACATCAGGCCTTGAATATCTTCTGCCAGGGCTGCATCAAACTCCTCGATTGCTTCGGTGATCTTCTGCTCTATATCCGCATCAAGGTGGTTGAGGATATTGGCAGCTGTTTCCTTGCCACCTGAAGCGGGGCTTGTAAGGGAAAAGCTTCCCGCATACTGGCGCTCCAGAATTTCATCCAGCTCCTGAAGAGCTGAAGGCTGCACACCATCGAGAGTGGCGATGCGCATCAGCACATCTGCACGGCGTTCTTCGGGGAAATACTTGAGTACCTCTGCCGCCTGGTCACTTTCCAGATAGGAAAGGACGATGGAAACAATCTGTGGATGTTCAAAGCGAAAGATTTCCGCTATGGCGCGGGGATCCAGCCATTTCAGTGACTCAATGCCCTTGGAATTGGGTCGGGTGAGAATACGATCGACAAGGCTGACGGCTTTTTCCACGCCGAATGCCTCCACCAGGGTATTGCGTACATATTCTTCTGAGTCCAACCCCAGTGCGGTCTCGGTTTTTGCCGCCTCTACAAAATCTTCAAGTACACTGTCAATCTGCTCATGTGTAACATGGGTAAGCGCAGCCATGGCGGCCCCTACACGCTGCACCTCTTTGGGTTCCATGTGGCGCAGGATTGCAGCCGCCTCCTTTTCCCCCAGGCTCATCATGAAAATCGCTGCTCTCTCAACTCCTTCTACTGAATTTTGTTCAGTTTCACTCATCGTCTGCCACCCAGGTTTTGACTACTTGCGCCACCCTTTTTGGATCCTGTTGAACCATATTTCTGGCAGCATCAATACCTACTTTGTCTATGGTCTTTTCCTGGGCTTCTTTCGCCTGTCGGGCGCCTTCACTCAGCACCACCTCATCTTCCTGCAGGGGCAGATCCTTGAGCGTGCCTCCGCTATTGTCATCCGGGGTTGGGAGACCAGCCAGCGCTCCCCCTGCTTCACCTGCCAGCAGCACTTCCCCGTTGGCACCAGCCTCGAGAAGCTGCCCGGAATGGGCAAGGTTTCTCAAAGTGGGGCGTAACACCCCGAATGCCAGCCACAATACGAACAGGCCGCCAAGCACCGGTTTTGCCAACTCCCAGACCCAGGGCTGTTGCCATATGGGCAGCTCTGCTACTGCTTCCATCTGTGGCGCACTGTGGAAGGGGATGTTGATAACGTTCACGCTGTCGTTGCGAGCGGCATCAAATCCCACCGCTTCTTTTACCAACGCAGTAATATGCTCCAGTTCCTTGGTTGTCAGTGGTACAGACTCTATCTTGCCTTCTTCGAGATATTTCTTTTTGTAGTCCACCACCACGCCAATGGAAAGGCGCTGAATATGTCCAGGAGCCTGGCGGGAGTGGGTGATGGTTCGATCCAGCTCATAGTTGCGCACTACATGCCGGGAGGAATTGCCGCTGCCTTGCGCACCGCCGTTCGCTTCTTGCGTATCCAGGGTGCCACCTCGCGGGGGTTGATTGGTCAGAGCTCCAGGCACACCCATGGGGCTGGACAGGGTATTGTTCTCTTCCCTTATATCTTCGCTACGCACCAGGGTTTTTTCCGGCACATAGCTTTCACGGGTCTGCTCGGTAACCGTAAAATCCAGATCCGCCACCACTTGGGCGCGTATCCCCCCCGGGCCAACAAAGGGGCTCAGGATATCCTGTATTCTCTGCACATAGCTTTCTTCCAGCCGCTGGGTGTACTCGAACTGGCGGCTGCTCAAACCAAAGCTTCCATCCGAATCCTTGTCGCTGAGCAAACGCCCGTGCTGATCTACGACGGTTACTCCCTCCGGCTTCATCTTGGGAATACTGGAGGCAACCAGATGAACAATGCCAGCGATCTGGGTTTTATCCAGGGTCTGTCCCCCATGCAGCTTGAGAAGTACCGAAGCTGCGGGTTTTGCATGGTCACGCACGAATACCGATTCTTTGGGGATTGCCAGATGAACCCTCGCCTGTTCCACACTATTCAGGGAGCTGATGGAGCGGGCAAGTTCTCCTTCCAGCGCCTGCTGGTAGCGCGCCTTTTCGAGAAACCGGCTGGTTCCAAATGCGGTTTCTTTCTCCAGCAGCTCATACCCGGCGGCCTTGCTTTTTGGCATGCCCTGAGTAGCCAGGCGAATACGCAATTGGTGAATCTTGCGAGAAGGCACGGTAATGGATCCGCTGGCATGCTCTATTTTGTAGGGTACGCCCGCCGCATCCAGGGTGCTGGCCACTTCCGCCAGATCGCCCGATGACAGGTTGCCGTAGAGAATGCTGTAGTTCGGTGTTTGCGACCACAACACCACTGCTACCCCAAGCGCAATCGTCGCCGCCAGCATTATCATCAAGCCAATCTGACGGACTGCGGGTAGAGAGCTGAACCCCTGAATTTGTGTAAGCATATTGTCTGTTTTCACCAGTGCCATAATTCCTTATTCAACCAGTCCTGATTAAACCTGCATGCTCATGACATCTTTATAGGCATTGAGAAGCTTGTTTCTCACCTGCTTCATTGCCTCGAAAGAAACACTGGCCTTTTGCAATTCCACCATCACCTCGGCGAGATCTACTGACGGATCACCAAGTTCAAACTTGGTAGCCATCCCGGAAGCTCCCTTCTGTACATCGTTTACGGCGTTGATGGAATCTTTCAATATATTGCCGAAGGCCACACCCTGATTATCTCCTTGCAATATGTCGCTGGGCTTTTTGTCAGCCTGGGCAGCCATATGGCGCATTTGATTCAGCAACTGATTGATATCGACGGTACTCACGTTATTCTCCTGACTGTTTCCGGTTTATCATGGGGTGGCAGTTTTCTGTCTCTGCATGGGTAGCATGCAGGTTTCGCGCCAACTTGGTTGCTGAAAACGAATCTCAAGGCTTTCATGCTGGCAGGGGAATCCCCGCATCGCGAAGTTTGGCCAGCTTGTAACGCAGGGTACGTGGGCTAATCCCAAGTTTCTGTGCAACTTCAGTACGGCTGCGACTGGATTCCAGCGCCGTCAAAATTAGATCGGCCTCACGTTGTTTCAGCTCATCATTGAGCCGTTCTTCCTGAACCAGGTTCAATGTTTTGTCAGCAGCCTGTTCCGGCTTCTGTATTTGTGTCCCGGTCATGGTTTCAAAATGAATATCATCGGCAGTAATCCGGTCGCCGCGTTTCAGGATCAGGGCGCGCTGAATAACGTTTTCCAGTTCCCGCACATTGCCGGGCCAGTCATACTGATGCAGCCTGGTCATGGCGTCATGGCACAGTTCCGGCAAGGCATTGCCGTGTAAATGCCGGCAAATGAACTTTCTTGCCAGTGGCAGAATGTCTTCCCGCCTGCGGCGTAGTGGGGGCAGCTCCAGGGGAAAGACATTCAAGCGGTAATAGAGATCCTCACGAAACTCTCCGTCACACACTGCCTGGCGCAAATCACGGTTACTGGTGGCCAGCACCCGCACATCCAGGTCAATCATGCGGCGCCCGCCCAGACGCTCCACTTCCCGCTCCTGCAGTACCCGCAACAACTTTGACTGCAATCCTTTATCCATTTCAGTAATTTCATCCAGCAGCAGGGTGCCACCCTGAGCCTGCTCGAATTTTCCCGGTCGTGCCTGGTGAGCACCGGTAAATGCACCTTTCTCATACCCGAACAGCACCGCTTCAAGCATGTTCTCGGGAATGGCGGCACAGTTGATGGCGACGAACGTTTTTTTGGCACGATCAGAATGATTGTGGATATAGCGCGCCAGCACTTCCTTGCCAACGCCTGATTCTCCGGTAATCATTACCGTTGCACCAGAACTGGCTACCCGCTGTGCAAGGTGTGCAAGTTCCTTGCTCACTGGATCAGCAGCCACCATGCCATCATCACCCTGCTCTTCCACTGGAATCAGGAAGCGCTCTGCCATTTTCAACAGCACATCTGCTTCGAACGGTTTGACCAGAAAATCAGCTGCGCCATCACGCATGGCGCCTACGGCTTTGTCAATGGTTCCATAGGCCGTCATCAATACCACCGGCAGCTCGGGATACTTTACTTTTAGAGTGTTCAGCAATGTATAACCATCCATGGGTTGCATCTGTACATCGGTGATAACCAGGCTGATTTGTGAATGTTTCTGCAGTTTCTGCAAGGCCTTTTCTCCGTCGCTTGCAGCCAGCACCTGGTGCCCGGCAATACGGAGTGTGTCGCTTAATGCGTCTCTCAAAGGGCCATCATCTTCAACGATCAAGACTGTTTTTTGTTTCATTTGTTCGCCTCCATTTTTTCCATCAGGCTACTGTCATTTTCATTGATATGCCGGGGCATGCCCGGATGCAGATTCATATGCGCGGGAAGGGCGTTGTTTCCATTCACCGTCGGCAAGCTGATTCTGGCGATGGTTCCCTTGCCGGGGGATGATTGTATACTCAACTCTCCCCCGTGCCGCTGAACCACGGCTTTTACCACCGCCAATCCCAGGCCCGTACCACTGCTGCGGGTGGTAAAAAAAGGTTCGAATATTTTTTCCTGCAGTGCGCTGCTGATTCCCGCACCATTGTCCTGCAGGGAGATTACCGTATTTCCCTGGATGGTCTGCGCTACCTTCAGCAGCAATTCCGGCTCGTCCTCACATGCCTGGATAGCATTCATGGCCAGGTTGGTCAAAGCTCCCAGCAGTGCATCGGGATTTCCCCTGATCAGAGTTTCCGGAACCTGGTTGAAAACCCGTAAATGCCCCCCTGCGGCCTGCAGGTTGTCTTCCACCACTTGCAGCAGGGAATCGATGACCCACTTCAATGGAAAGCGTTCCTGCTCCCTCGATTCTCCCCTGGCATAGGCCAGCATGTTGTTGATCATCTGCTCCATGTGCCGCAACCGCTCCCTGGTTTTGGTGAGGAACTGCTGGCGCTGTGCATCATCCAGTTCAGTGTTGTCCAGTTGTGAGAGGTACAGCAGCACCGAAGCCAGTGGGGTACGAATCTGATGCGCCAGGCCGGCGGCCATTTCACCCAGAACCGTGAGGCGTTGATGCTGGTTCAATAGCTCCTGAAGGCGGCGGGCTTCGCTCACATCGGTAAACAGCAGTATTTTCCCTTCACCACCGTCCAGGGGGCTGGTTGAGAGACTAACCCAGCGGCCATCCCGCAGCTGCAGTTCGCGGTTGCCGGAAACAAACGTGGAGGCGGCAACCTCATCCCAGGAGCGCTGGAGAAGGTGTTCGCCAAGCAGCTGATGCGCCCCGGGATTAGCCTCCAGAATAATTCCCTTCCCGTCGAGCACCAACACGCCACCAGGCAATGCCTGGAGCAATTTTTCCAGGCGTGCCGCTACCCGCTCTTTTTCCACCAGTTGCCGAAATTTTTCTGTCCGGGCCTGGGATAGCTCTTCCGTCAGAGTGGTCACTCGCTGTTGTAATTCACCATAGGAGCTGGCCAGTTGAGAGCCAATCTGGTTGAATGCCTCGAAGGCATGTTCAAGTTGCTGTGCAGTTGGCGAGTTTGTCACAGACATGGTTGTATCCAGGTTGATTGACGATATATGGATGTAACCAAATGCAAGTTTCATGCCCGATATATTATTTCATATATTTCAGCATGTTATCTGCTTTCTTTACGCTGATGACAAGGAATTGACACTGGTTTTCACGGGCCTCACCACCAACTGCGCCAAGGAATTGTCGAAACAGGATGGCATTTGCTCTTGGGGGAACCCCTGAACAAGTTTAGGGCACCTCGAAAAATCGGCATTCCGGCGGAAGCCGGAATCCATAACTTGCTGATTTATATAGACCCCGGCTTTCACCGGGGTGACGAAAAACGAATTATTCGAGGTTCCCTTTATTCGCACGCCGGGATGACCGCTTGATCAGAGCTTCCTCAAGGAAGAAAAAACAAATTTTTCTTGCCTGATGGCACG
>JAJRUY010000194.1 GCA_024277555.1 Gammaproteobacteria bacterium
AGCTGTGGCGGTTGAGCAGATTGGTCAGATAGTCATGACTGGCCTGATGCATCAATTGCTGTGCCATTTCCCGGTTTGCGGTGATATCCCTGATATAGGCGGTAAACAGCGGATCGTCTTTCTGATCAATGCGGGTTATGGACAGCTCCACCGGAAACTGGCTGCCATCGGAGCGCGTGGCCGTGGTTTCGATGCGGGTTCCTATGATGATGGCCCTGTTGGTTTGCAGGTGTTGCCGCAGTCCTTCGTAGTGCTGTTGGCGCAGCGGTTCGGGAATGATCAGCTCGGCCATTTTGCTTCCCATGACCGCTTGTGCCGCATAGCCAAAAATCTTTTCTGCAGCCGGGTTGAATTCCAGAATGCGGCCATCCTTGTCGATGGTGATAATTGCATCCAGCGCTGTTTCCACAATGGCGCTCTTGCGTTTCTCGCTACGCCGCAGCTGTTGCAGCATGCGCTGCCGGACAGCTACCTGACGGGATATGATCCAGGCGCCGACAACCAGGCTGGAAATACCCAGCAGCCACAGAATGAGCAGGATGCTCGTCTTGGAGGCAATGGCGGTGGTTTCCTGTGCGCGCAGTTGATCCATGGGGAGTGCGATGCCGAGTCCTCCACCGGGTTTGCCCGGTTCCAGTCCCTGGTCGGCATGACAGAGCAGGCAGTCGGCATTCACCATCAGCGGTTGCATCAGGCGCAGGTATTCCTTCCCGTTGATGGTAGTCAGGTCAATGACTTCCTTTTCTCCCTTGGCCAGGCGCTGCAGGGCTTTTTTCTCCCACTCGTCAGGCAGGTTTGCCGCGACCAGAGGCGTAAGGCTGGTGACCTTGCCGGTAACGCCATACAAATACCCGAAATTTTCGTCCAGTTCACGAATGATGCGGGCAGGGTTGATCAGTGTCAGAGCCAGCCCGGAAGGGGTTTCGATGTCTCTTTCCGGGATGTGGGAAAGGTGAGGATCCGGAGGGTAATCGTTGGTTCTGGGTACATAGATGCGGCCATGTTCCGTAGCCCACAGGCGCATGGCCTGATCCTTGTTGAAATATGCCCTGGCTTCGGCGGTTGCCAGGTTCAGTGTGCTTTTTCTTTCTTCCGAAATAGTCCAGAAAATAATGGCGGCAATACTGATGCTCCACAGCATTCCCAGCGCCAGGGCGTAGCCGATGGTGGCGGAGTTATCCCTGAAGATCATGATTGAATGCTGTTTGCGTCGGGGCGGGATGTGTGGACACATTTTTTGCCGGAACCGCCAGACAGGAATGTGTGCGGCAAGGGGGTGTATTTGCTATGGTTGATTCTTTTCCTGGTCGCATTACAACATGAAGTTATCAGATTTTTCCTTGCCTGTGTTGGGTTTTGCCGCTTTTTCGGGAAGTGGCAAGACCACTTTGCTCGAGCAGTTGATCCCACTGCTCAGGCGTTCCGATGTGAAACTGGCTCTGATCAAGCATTCCCATCATGATTTCGAAATGGACAAGCCGGGTAAGGATAGTGATCGCTTGCGCAAGGCGGGTGCAGAGCAAATACTGCTGGCATCCAAATATCGCAGCGCCTGGATTCGGGAGGGTGATGGCGAGACGGAACCTGATCTGGAGGAATTGCTGGCGCGGCTGGATACCAAAGGCCTGGATCTGGTGCTGGTGGAAGGCTTTCGGGATGAACCCATACCCAAGATCGAGATCCACCGGCCGTCTTTGGGCAAACCCCTGTTGTGCCGGAAGGATGACATGGTGATTGCCGTGGCAGTCGATCGGCATCCTGACCAGGAAGTGCCGGTGCCCTTGCTGGCGTTGAATCAACCACGGGAGGTATCTGATTTCGTACTCTCGTGGCTAAACTCTGCCTGAACTCCAACTCTTGTTTTTCTGACTTATGATGGCGTCTGGCAAGCTGCCGCAGCTGCACCGGAATTTTTGCATTGAATACCGGGGGAAGAGTTATTCCTCCGGGCTGCTGGAGCAGTTACTGGATGCCTTGTGCCTGCGCCTGCAGGCCAGGGGGCTTGCACCGGGCATGGTTGTTGCCAGCATGGGCAGGCAACGCTGGCTGAATGCGCTATTGCTGTTCGCCCTGCCAAGAGCGGGATGTATTTTCTTTCCCGTGGATCCTGCCTTGCCGGAGCACCGTCGTCGGCAATTGCTGCTGGCGGCGCGGGCAGATATGGTGCTGGCTGACGATGCTTGCATGGAGGGGCTAAAAGCAGATTCTGCCCGCCGTGCGCCAGAACAGGAACTGGAGCCGGATGCCGTGCATTTGCTGCTGGCGACCAGCGGCACCCAGGGGCAGCCCAGGGTTGTGGAGCTTAGCGGGCGCAACCTCGCCGCCAGCGTACTGGCCTCCTGCAAGCGCCTGAATCTGGAACAAGGGGATGCCTGGCTGGCCTGCCTGCCTCTCCACCATATCGGTGGACTCAGTATTTTTTTGCGTTGTGCCCATGCCGGGGCCAAAGCGGTGCTGGTGGATCGAAGCGATCCAGTGATCCTGAAAGAGACATTGATGCAGAACCGGGTAAGTCATTTGTCTCTGGTTCCCACCATGCTGCATCGCCTGCTGAAGGCCGATAGCAGCTTCCGGCCGCCAGCAGCGTTGAAAGCCGTAGTGCTGGGTGGAGCATCCGCCACCCCGGCGCTGGTGGAGGCGGCTCTGAAGCTGGGTTGGCCCCTGTGTCCCAGTTATGGGCTGACGGAAACCGCCTCCCAGGTGGCAACCCTTTTTCCACCGCCACGGCAATGGCAGCCAGGCTGCGCCGGACTTCCTCTGGAGCATGTCGAAATTGCTGTATGCAAGGATAGCAACATTGTTTTTGTCCGGGGGGCATCGGTAGCCACCCACGCCCGTTGCCTGGATGGCAACCAGCAGAAACTGACCGATGAACAGGGATGGCTGAATACCCGGGATCTGGGGTGGCTGGATAACAGGGGGCAGTTGCATATTCTCGGGCGTGATGACGATGTGTTGATCAGCGGTGGAGAAAACATTCATCCACAGTTGTTGGAGCAGGAGCTGTCGAATTGCCCCGGAATTGAACAAATAGCGGTCAGCGCCCTGGAAGATGCCGCCTGGGGCGATGCCCTGGTTGCCCTGTATTGCGGTTCGGAAAATGCCGAGCAAGTGGCTGCCTGGGCGCGAAGTAATCTGCAGGGAGGATATGTACCCAAGAGGTTTATCAAGGTAGAGGCATTGCCGCGAAATGCCATGGGAAAGCTGCTGCGCACCGAGGTGAAGGAGCTGGTGCGGAAAGTGGTTCAGAGAGAATAGTCCAGAAGACTCTGGTGCAGCTTATCCGGGATGGCCACCGGGGTTCTGCTGCTCTTGCACAGGAACACATGGGTGGTGGCGGCAGTGGCGCA
>JAJRUY010000195.1 GCA_024277555.1 Gammaproteobacteria bacterium
CATAGACAATCAGGTATTTCCCCCTGCCAGTACTGCTTTGGCAGGGGGAGTTTGCACCAAAAAGCGACTTGTCGCTTTTTTCCATTTTGAAAGCAGGGTGACGGTTTTTTCATAGAGGCATGATTGCGAAAAGTCATAGCCATCCGTGGTGAAAGTCCGTAGCTTTGTCCTTCGGTTTTTTCGATCCAACAGGTATTGCCATGTCCAAGCGTGTAATCATTTCCAACTTGCTGATTCTGGCCAGCCTTGCGCTGCTGGCGGCAATCTATTTTGCACCAGCGTGGTGGGTCTCTCTTACAGCTCCCAACTATCCGGAGGACGCCTTTCCGGATGGGGTAAGAATTCATTTCCACATGAATGGCGTGTTCAATGGTTGCAAGAAGATGGAAAAGGACGAAATTACGGAAGTGGAAGCACTGGATTGTGTGCATGAGATGGATACTATCAACCACTATGTAGGAATGTATCCCATTGCGGCCGGCGGTGTAGTGGAAAGGCCGTTCTCTCTTTTCCTCATGTCCTTTTTTGGGGTGATGTTGCTGGGTTTTGCCTGCACCAAACCAAAAATCCGTGCGCCTCTCATGTCAGCGGGTTTTGCAGCCATCGCCATCTGGATGTATATGACCTGGTATGGAGCCGATGGTTTGAAATACCAGAATGCCGGATATGTCCAGGCGCTGGTTTCCGCCGTGGATCAGGATTCGGAACGGGAAAAGATGCCGGGCGCAGAGGATTCCGGGAATGCCTGGCTTGAGAGCTTCAAGCGCCGTGCAGGACTTGTCGAACCCGAGGAAGAACAGTCGGAGGTAGAGGATACCAGAAGCCAGAAAGAAGCCAATATCGACTTGCTGAAGACAAATTTCCTTATCGATCAGAAAAAGAAACCGGCTAATGAGAGAGAGGAGTGGGTCGGCAGCAACCTTCAGGTCATGCGCTGGCACTACGAAAAGAGCCTGGGCCGCTACTTCAAGAACATGGATGAAATTAAGCCATTGGTAAAAACCATGACCATGGCTTCCCATGTGGTGTTTTGGGGTATCATCGCCGCCATGATAATACTGGTCTGGGGGGCACGCAAAAACGGCGGCATCCTGTACTGGTTGTTGATCCTGGTACCCATGGCGCTCCCCGTGTTTTTCCTCATCGAGTATTCCGCCTGGTTGTGGTGGTATGGCCACAATCTGAATGACATGGGCGCATTTACCGTCAAGCCCTTCATGCCCACGGTATTTGGTCAGGGCAAGGTGGCGCAGTTTACCACTCATTCCTACCCCAGCATCGGGTTCGGGCTGATGTTGCTGATGTCGGCGTTGTTGGCGGTGGCTGCATTGATGCGGCGCAAGGATGCCAGCCAAAAGTGATGGCCATACGCCCGTGGGGTTTGCTGCTGTTGTTGCTGTTGCCGGGACTTTGTTTTGCCGGTGCCCAATCTACCCTGCAGGAGATGATTGACCAGACTCCGGACGGTGAAACCCTGCTGCTGGCGCCCGGCACTTATGCCGGGCCGGTGGTGGTGACTCGCCCCATTACCATTGATGGGCAAAATAAGGCCATCATCGATGCCGGCGGAAAAGGTTCCGTGGTGGTTCTGAAAACCGATGGAGCCACCCTGAAAAATCTGCACCTGACCAATTCCGGTGAATCTGCCAATGATATTGATTCCGGCGTACAGGTGCGTGGTAATTTCAATGTCATCCGGGACAATGTTATGGACAATGTGCTGTTCGGTGTTGATTTGCAGCAGTCCAGTAATAACATTGTCAAGCGCAATCGCATCAGCTCCAAGCCGAATTTTCCCTTGGGGCAGAAAGGCGATTCCGTGCGTCTGTGGTACAGCTTCGACAACAAGATACTGGATAATGTATCTGATCAGGTGCGGGACATGGTGGTCTGGTATTCCGCCAACAACACCATCTCGGGCAACCGCACCAGCAATGCCCGCTATTCCCTGCATTTCATGTATTCCCGCCATAATCTGGTTGAGAACAATCACTATGTAAACAATGCCGTCGGCATTTTTCTTATGTACAGTGATGGTGTGGTGGTAAGGAACAATCATATCGCCCATGCTGCCGGGCCTACCGGCGTTGGCATTGGCTTTAAGGAAACATCGGACCTGATAATCGAAGGCAATGAGATACTCTATTGCGCCAGCGGGCTGTATATCGATGTCTCCCCCTACCAGCCAGACACTACCAATCGCTTTACCAACAACCTGATTGCCTACAATGGCATCGGTATTCGCTTCCTCAATGAATGGCACGGCAATATTTTCAAGGCCAACCGGTTTGTCGATAACCTGACCCAAATCGCCGTGTCCAGCGGCGGCACGGCCAATCGCAACGACTGGGAAGGAAACTACTGGAGTGACTACGAAGGCTTCGACCAGGATGTCGATGGCATTGGCGACAGCCCTTATGAGCTGTATACCTATGCTGATCGCTTGTGGCAGGATGTGCGTTATGCACAGTTTTTCAAGGGTTCGCCCTTGTTGGAAGTGCTGGATTTTCTGGAGCGGCTGGCGCCGTTTTCCGAGCCGCGCCTGCTGGTGCGGGATAAGATGCCCCATCTGAAATTACTGGCGAAAAGTGAAGCCGTTGCTGTCCAGCCAGAGCAGCAGCCTGAAGCTGCTGCTGAAGATGACCCGGCTGATGTATCCAATGCCCTGGATCTGCTGAAAAGCAGCCTGGAGGATTGAGTGGTCAAGAGCAGCAAGCGCCTGACTCTCAAGCAGAAGGAGCGCCGCAAGTTTCTGGGTTCCATAGCCCTGGCGGTGGGCGTCACGGGTATTTCCCTGCTGGGCATGGTGCCAGTGATTGGAAAGTGGGTGGAGCGTTTGCGCCCCCCTGGCGCTTTGCTGGAGAAGGAATTCCTGGCTGCCTGTATTAAATGCGGGCAGTGCGTACAGGTTTGTCCGGTAGAAGCGATCAAACTGGCTGATCTTACAGATGGCCTGGGCATTGGTGTGCCCTATATCGACTCGCGAGCCCAGGCCTGTGATTTTTCCTGTGATGGCCTGCAGTGTGTGCTGGCTTGTCCCACTGGCGCGTTGATCCATGAAATCTCGTTTCCATCCCAGGTGGACATGGGCATCGCCAAGGTGGTGCAACCGGCGCAATGCCTGGCGGTGCTGGGACAGGGATTCAAGGGGCAGGCCAGAGGCCCCGACTTCCCGGGTCTGTTGCGTTATGCCGATATTGACCGCTGGAATCCGATCAAGGTTGCCGACCACCCCTACGATCTGGAGCTATGCGATCTTTGCGTACGCCAATGTCCCATTGAGATCAGTATTATCGAGTGCGCCCTGGAAGACCAGCGCGAGCCAACAGGCAAGGTGGCACGGGTGGCGCAGCGTCAGGAAAATGAATGTCCGCCGAAACATGCCATTGAGCTGCGGGATATCAACGGCGCCATGACGCCGGTGATTCTGGAGGGCTGCGTGGGCTGTGGGGTGTGTGAAATGATTTGCCCGATAGAGCCTGCGGTTATTGTCATGGATGCCAGCGACAGCCGCGCCAACAGCCGTGGGATGAGGACATGAGCGGTATGGTTGAATCATTGCGGGTGCTGCTCGGGGGAACGCCCAGGCGCATCTCCAAAAAGGATATGCCTGAAGAAGTGCGGGAGCTGCATCAACACAAATTTGCAGACAAGGAACGCATCGAAGCCATTCATATCGAACTCAGGGAGAAAGCAGCTAACAAACAGCCGGAAAAATGGCGGCGCAAGCGTTGGCTGGTATTGGCAGCGGTCAATCTGTTGTTCCTGGTTTCCTACTATCTGGATATCCAGCTGCTGGAAGGCGCCCTGACCGCTTCGCGTTTTGCCGGTTTTCACATGGCAGATCTGAACTCCGCCCTGCAGGTGATGCTGGCTTTCAAGCATGTGGTAATCAATCTGCTGATCGGTACGGTCACGATATTTATTTTGTGGTGGCTGCTGGGTGGGCGCACATTCTGTTCCTGGGTCTGTCCCTATCATCTGGTGGCGGAATGGGCAGAGATGCTGCATCTGAAACTGGTGAAAAAAGGCTGGGCCAGGGACTATCAGTTTGACCGGCGCTCCCGTACCTGGTTGTGGCTGGTATTCGTGATTCTTGCCATAGTTACCGGCTACACTATTTATGAAACCATATCGCCTACCGGCATTCTCAGCCGTGCGCTGATCTATGGACCGGGTGTGGCGCTGATCTGGGTGGCATTGCTACTGCTGTTCGAGATTTTCTTCTCCCGCCGTGCCTGGTGCCGGTATGCCTGCCCCATTGGTCTCACTTATGGTTTTGTCGGAATTACTTCGCCTTTTACCGTACATTATGAATTGCCCAATTGCTTCCATGAAGGCGAATGTCGAAAGGTCTGCCTGGTGCCCCATGTGCTGGACACGGTGCTGAAAGGCCGTGCCAGGGAAATAGAGGTGGATATTGGCGCAGACTGCACCCGTTGTCTGCGTTGTGTCGATGCCTGCCCCACCGGCGCCCTCACGGTCAAATTCAAGGGACTGGGTGATTTGCTGTGATATTCTTGTGTTTCCAAAGTTTTGAGTGACAAATAATGGCAATGATTGAATTTCATGGCGTCACCAAGCGCTTTCGCCGGGTGGAAGTGCTCAAGGGTATCGACCTGCAGATCGACCGGGGCGAGCGTGTTGCCCTGGTTGGCTCCAATGGCGCCGGGAAAACCACCATGATTCGTTGTCTGCTGGGGGAATACCAGTGTGGTGGGAAAGTAACTGTGAATGGTCTGGAGCCGCGCCAGCATCGTACCGATGTTCTCAAACATGTTGGCTTCGTGCCGCAGATATCTCCTCCCCTGAAAATGCCGGTAGGGCAGCTGATTCACTTTGCTGCCGGGGTATGTGACAGCGATCCGAAAAACATGATCGCAGTGGCGCAGGAGCTGGGTCTGGATACCCGCAAGATTCGCCACCAGCCGTTCAACAAGCTTTCCGGTGGGCAGAAACAGAAAATGCTGATCAGCATTGCCCTCGGAAGGGATTGTACGTTACTGGTGCTGGACGAGCCTGCCGCCAATCTTGATCCGGAAGCACGCCATATCTTTTTTCGGCTGCTCGAGGAAAAGCGCGACAAGGCGGCCATGATCATCTCCAGCCACCGTCTGGATGAAGTTGCCCCCCTGGTAAACCGGGTGGTGGAAATGGATCAGGGAGAGATCGTACTCAACGACCATGTGGCGGACGATGTGGACATGACCAGCATGCTCAGCTGCCGCCTGATTTTGGTGCGTCCCAGCAAGGCTTTCGCCCAGACTGTATCCGAATGGGGTTTTCGGGATGTGCAGGACGAAACAGTCTGGGAAGGGCGGGTTGCCGGGCCGGATCGGCTGCGTTTCCTGGGAATGCTTTCCCGTTATGCAGCCATTCTGAAAGGCATCCATCTGGATGAGGCGCAAGATGCGTAGTTTAATCGGCATTCTCGGCTTGCTGCTGGTGCTGGTCGGCTGCTCCGGTGAGCCGGATACGGGGCCGGGCAAGGTGCGTTGGGACAGAGAAGTTTGTGTGCGTTGCGCCATGACGGTGAGTGATCACAATTATTCCGCCCAGGTGCGTGGCGGGCCTGCCGGAGAGAAAGGCAAGCTGTACAAATTCGATGATATTGGCTGCGCGGTGATCTGGCTGGATCAACAGCCCTGGAAAGACAACCCTTCCACGGAAGTGTGGGTGACGGACTACCGGAATGGCAACTGGATCGATGCCCGCAAGGCCTGGTATGTCACGGGAAAAGTCACCCCCATGGGCTATGGACTGGGTGCCACTCCCGATAAAGAAGCAGCAGCGCTGGATTTTGCAGCAGCGAAGAAGCAAGTCTATATTGTAGAAGAACAAACTCATAGCCATCGTGGCGACAGCCACGGCCATGCCGAACCAGGAGAATAGCTCTTCATGAAACACTTGATGCTGACTGCGATAGCGGATATCAGCGAATCCCTTCGCTCGCGCTGGTTTATGGTCTACACCCTGGTTTTTGGCGGGGTGGTGGTAGCGCTGTTCGTATCCGGCCTGACAGAATCGCGCATCATGGGCTTTACCGGACTGTCGCGGATGCTGGTGACCTACCTGCAGATCACCATGGCGGTGCTGCCATTGTTTGTGCTGATTACCACGGTTCGATCTGTTGCCGGTGACAGGGAGGCAGGTATTTTCGAATACATGTTGTCCCTTCCCGTGAGCCTGGCGAGCTGGTTCTGGGGCAAGCTGTTGGGACGGTTTTTCGTGGTTTTCCTGCCGGTGGTGCTGGCCATGTTCGGTGCCGTTGCCTGGGGTGTTTACAAGGGCGTGGAAATTCCCTGGACCCAGGTGTTATTCTATACCGGCTTCCTGATTTCTCTGGCCTGGTGCTTTCTCGGCATCGGCATGCTGGTTTCCACCTTGGCGCGTTCCTCTGATGTGGCTACCGGTGCGGCGTTTCTCATCTGGTTATTTTTGCTGCTGTTTCTGGATCTGATTCTGCTTGGTTCCCTGATCAAACAGGGGCTACCCCCGGAAGCCATCATCGCCATTGCCCTGGTCAATCCGTTGCAGGTGTTCCGTACCGGAGCCATGCTGTTGTTTGATCCCCAACTGGTGTTGATGGGGCCTTCCGCCTATGTGATTCTGGATAATTTCGGGGAAACCGGCTATCTGCTGTGGGCGCTGGTGTATCCGCTGCTGGTGGGTTCCCTGTGTGCATGGCTGGGATACCGCCTGTTCCGCAAAGGCGATCTGCCTTAGGAGAGGAAGACCGTGGCAGAAAAGAAAAGCTGGCTCATTCCCGGCATTATTTTTCTGGTCGCTGCCGTTTTGGGTGGGGCGGCATACTATTTCCGTGACTATTTCGAGCCCGGCCCGGCTCTGGTGCTGCCTTTGTCCGACTGTGATTTGCATGATGGTCCGTGCACGGCTGATCTTCCCGGCGGCGGCAGGGTAGAGTTCAGTATCCTTCCCCGAACCATTCCTCTTACCAAACCCTTGCAGCTTCAGGTGCAGGTGCAGGGAAGAAAGGTCAGAAAAGTGGAAGTGGATTTTTCCGGGGTAAGCATGAACATGGGTTACAACCGCCCGCGTTTGCAGGTTGTGGAGGAAGGCCGCTTTGAAGGAGAAGGGATGTTGCCGGTTTGTATCCGCCAGCGCATGGACTGGGAAGCAAAACTCATGCTGGATACACCGGATGGCCTGATTATTGTTCCCTACCGTTTTGAAACGGTAAAATAATCCTGTGATGCAAGATGCAAGATGCTGACAAGCTGCAAGCTATACCTGTGTGGCTGGGACGCTTGCGCCTGGAGCTTC